>NZ_JAUIZP010000028.1:0-668 GCF_041414735.1 Rhodococcus sp. GXMU-t2271 | reverse complement strand
TACAACGCCTGGGCCGACGCCCACGTCCCCGCCTGACCGGCGCCGAAGAGAACGAAAGGAACTCTCCGATGGCAACGAAGAATCTCACCCTCGCGGACTTCGAGTCCACGATCCTCGGCAACGACATCGTCCTCGTCGACTTCTGGGCCTCGTGGTGCGGTCCGTGCCGAGCCTTCGCCCCGGTGTTCGAGAAGTCGTCGCAGGGGCACCCGGACATCGTGCACGCCAAGGTCGACACCGAGACCGAGCAGCAGCTCGCCGCGATGGCCGACATCCGCTCGATTCCGACGATCATGGCGTTCCGAGAGGGCGTCCTGGTCTTCGCCCAGCCCGGCGCCCTGCCCGCAGCCGCCCTCGAAGACCTCATCGGGCAGATCGAAGCGCTGGACATGACCGAGGTCCATGCTCGGATCGCCGACCAGAAGGCCGCCGCCGGCGCCTGACCGCCAACCCTTTCACCCCCAGGAGGACCCCATGTGTTACCCCGTCACCTGCCCGAACTGCGGAAAGACCGGCTGGGACGGCTGCGGCCAGCATGTCGACGCCGTCATGCGTGCCGTGCCCGCACCCGAGCGCTGCACCTGCGGCCAGGACACCACCCCCGGTGCGCAGGCGCACACCCTCGGTGGGCTCTTCCGCCGCTGACCGCACCTCGACGAGACTGCGCC
>NZ_JAUIZP010000027.1:0-243663 GCF_041414735.1 Rhodococcus sp. GXMU-t2271 | reverse complement strand
TCCATGTTGAGCCAGATGGTGTCCACCGGCCCCATCACTCTGTTCACCACGGATGTCCCTTCTCGAGTGGGCGTCTACGAGTTTTTCATCGGCACGCGGACCGCGGAAGGGTCATTGGCCCTCGGAGCGCGCCGCGGCGACACCCCGCCCTGCTCGAGCAGGGCGGGGTGTCGCCGCGGCGCGCTCCGAGGGCCAATGACCCTTCCGCGGTCCGCGTGCCGATGAAAAACTCGTAGACGCCCACTCGAGAAGGGACATCCGTGGTGAACAGAGTGATGGGGCCGGTGGACACCATCTGGCTCAACATGGACCGGCCCGAGAACCTCATGATCATCGACTCGCTGATGTTCTTCGAGGGGCCTGTGGACTGGTCGCGCGTGGTGTCCCTCGTGCAGCGCCGATTCGTCGACGCCTACCCCGCATTCCGGCAACGCCCGGTGCAGCCGCGCACCCACATCGGGTCGCCGCACTGGGAGGACGACCCGGCGTTCGAACTCGACAACCACCTGATCCGGACGACCCTGCCCCGCAGTGACGACGCGACCCTGCAGCAGTACATCGAGCAGCGGATGCCGGTGCCGTTCGATCGTCACCGCCCCCTGTGGGAGATGCACCTCATCGACGGATACCGGCACGGAGCCGTGGTCTACACCCGGCTCCACCACTGCATCGCCGACGGCATCGCGCTCAACCAGGTGATGCTCTCGATGACCGGCGAGACTCCGGACAGTGACCTCGACGCCCCCGCGGACGCTGAGCCCGAGCACCGTGCCGGCCTTCTCGAGGGCGCGGCCAAACTGGCCGGCACCGCGATATCGACCACCGCCGGTGCCGCATCCGGCGTCGCCCACATGCTGTGGGACCTGCCCAAACTGTTCGATCCGCATGTCCTCGGCGACGCCTTCACCCAGGTCGAACGCACCGGCGAGATCGCGGACAAGCTCGTGCTCGGACCCAAACCGCACACGCCGCTCAGCGGCCGACCCGGAACGGCCAAGCGCGCGGTGTGGTGCGAGCCCTTTCCGCTCGACGACATCAAGCACATCGGTCACGGGACCGGCACCACCGTCAACGACGTGCTCATGGGTGCCGTCGCCGGCGCACTCGCGACGTACATCCGTGAGCACGGCGGCGAGCCGCAGGACGTACCCACGATGGTGCCCGTCAACGTGCGCCCCCTCGACCAGCCCCTCCCGAAGGAACTCGGGAACCAGTTCGCTCTGGTGCTCTTCAAATACCCGTCGGGGCTGGCGACTCCGCTCGAACGCATCGTCGAGACCCATCGGCGTATGGAGGTCATCAAGCACTCACCCGAGGTGACACTCACCTTCGGCTTGATCAAGGCGATAGGGCGGACCGGCCCGGAACTGGAGAGGTTCTTCGTGGACTTCTTCTCCGACAAGGCCATCGGAGTCACCACCAACGTTCCCGGCCCGACGAGCGACCGATACCTGGGAGGGGCGAAGATCCGCGGTGTGCTCGCCTGGGTGCCCGGCGCAGGTGAGCAGACCCTGGGCGTCTCGATCTTCAGCTACAGCGGCAAGGTCCGGGTCGGATTCAAGGCGGACGCGGACCGGGTGCCCGATCCCGAGAATCTCGTCCGCGCCTTCACCGACGAGATCGACGGGCTGCTGCGGCTCTCGCATGCTGTGTGACGCGCCCTGAATCCGCCGATTCGGCGCCCGCGCCGGGTGTGGATGTCTACCGTCGGCTCATGGGCGAGCACGGGCACTACCGGGAAATCCTCAACAAATTGAATCCGCAGCACCGCGCGCTGCGCGCCGCGATCCCCGAGGTCTATCAGGGTTTCAACGCACTGAGCAAGGCCGCCTTCGCCCCCGGAGCCCTCGATACCAAGACCAAGGAACTGATCGCGCTCGCCATCGGCGTCGTCGACGAATGCGACGGCTGCATCGCCTCCCATGCGCGCAGCGCCGTCCGTGCCGGGGCGAGCAGACAGGAGGCGGCCGAGGCGATCGGCGTCGCATTCCTCATGCAGGGAGGTCCCGCGACGATCTACGGTTCGCGGGCGTACACCGCGTTCTGCGAATTCGCCGACGCCGAGGAACAGCGAGACCGGTGACGGTCCGGTGGAGGGGATGACGGGAATCGAACCCGCGTAGCCAGTTTGGAAGACTGGGGCTCTACCATTGAGCTACATCCCCATGCATGCGATCGACCCGGGTTTCCGGGTCCGCCGCGTGCAGGAACAGACTGTACCCAACCTCGCTTTGGATTTCATAATCGGGGGGCCGTAGGATTCTCCCGCGGGTCCCCGGAAGGTTCCGGGTGCCGGTGTCGACGGGATGTGGCGCAGCTTGGTAGCGCATCCGCTTTGGGAGCGGAGGGTCGCAGGTTCGAATCCTGTCATCCCGACCAGGAGGAACCGGGTGGGACCGCGCACCCGGCGACAGCTTGATCGAACGACACACGAGCACGAACAGAACGACACACGAGCACGACAGAAGGAGCATGTCCGTGAAGAGCACCGTCGAGCAGCTCAGCCCGACGCGAGTCCGTATCAACGTTGAGGTGCCCTTCGAGGAGCTCCAGCCTGATTTCGACCGCGCGTTCAAGGCTCTCGCCAGCCAGGTCCGACTTCCCGGCTTCCGGCCGGGCAAGGCTCCGCGCAAGCTGCTCGAGGCCCGCGTTGGGCGTGGCGCCGTGCTCGAGCAGGTCGTCAACGACGCCATCCCGGCCCGCTACAGCGAGGCCGTGACCGCCAACGAGGTCAAGGTCCTCGGCCAGCCCGAGGTCGACATCACCAAGCTCGAGGACAACGTCGAGCTCGTCTTCACCGCCGAGGTGGACGTCCGGCCGGAGATCACCCTGCCCGACTTCTCCTCCATCGAGGTCACCGTCGATCCCGTGGAGATCACCGACGAGGCCGTCGAGGAGCAGCTGCTGTCCCTGCGTCAGCGCTTCGGCACCCTCACCGGTGTCGAGCGGCCGGTGCAGGACGGTGACTTCGTGTCCATCGATCTGTCCGCGACCGTCGGCGGCGAGGAGGTCCCCGAGGCCTCCACCACCGGTCTGTCCCACGAGGTGGGTTCGGGTCAGCTCATCGACGGCCTCGACGAGGCGCTCGTCGGCATGTCCGCGGGCGAGTCGAAGGAGTTCACCACGACGCTGGTCGCCGGTGACCACGCCGGCGACGAGGCCGTCGTCACCGTCACCGTGAACAGCGTCAAGGAGCGCGAGCTGCCCGCCGAGGACGACGAGTTCGCCCAGCTCGCGAGCGAGTTCGACACCCTCGACGAGCTCAAGGCGGATCTGCGCGAGCGGGTCTCCCGGGTCAAGAAGGTCGAGCAGGCCGGTCAGATCCGCGACAAGGTTCTCGACGTGCTGCTCGAGACCGTCGAGGTGCCGCTGCCCGAGGCTGTCGTCCAGGCCGAGATCGACGGCGCCCTGCACGACGCCATCCACGCGCTCGATCACGACGAGACCAAGCTGAACGAGCTCCTCGAGGAACAGGGCTCGAGCCGCGAGGAGTTCGACAAGGACACCCGTGAGTCGGCCGAGCGTGCCGTGAAGGTGCAGCTGCTGCTCGACGCGATCGCCGAGGCCGAAGGCACCACCGTCGAGCAGGAAGAGCTCACCGAGCGCATCTTCTTCCAGGCGCAGCGCTACGGGATCCCGCCGGAGCAGTTCATCCAGCAGATCGGCCAGGCGAACCAGCTCGGCGCCGTCTACGCAGACGTCCGTCGCGGCAAGGCCCTCGGCAGCGTCGTGGACCGCGCCACCGTCACCGACACCAGTGGCGCCACGGTCGACACCTCCGAGCTGTTCGGCACGAAGAGCAACGACGAGTCCGCGGACGCCGAGGCTTCGGCCGGCGAGGGCGAATCCGAGTAGCCGGTCGAGATCCGTTGCCGCACCGCGCGATTGCACGCGGGGCGTGGCAACGGTCCGCCACCGGGTACACCGAGTGGAAATTTCCGCTTTGAGCGAAGTGGGGCGGCACCGGGCATCCGGTGCCGCCCCACTTCGTTACTGTCAGTGTCAGCAATCCACGATTGACGAGAAGGCAGGTACCGTGACTCCTCAGAATCCGGCGACATCCATCGGTCCCACGATGACCTCGGCCACCGCTGGGCTCAACCTCAGCGACTCGGTCTACGAGCGGCTGCTGCGCGAGCGGATCATCTTCCTCGGTACCCAGGTCGACGACGACATCGCGAACAAGCTCTGCGCGCAGATCCTGCTGCTGTCCGCGGAGGATCCGACTCGCGACATCTCGCTCTACATCAACTCCCCGGGTGGATCCGTCACAGCAGGCATGGCGATCTACGACACCATGAAGTTCGTCGAGTGCGACGTGGCGACCTTCGCGATGGGTCTGGCTGCCTCCATGGGGCAGTTCCTGCTCTCGGCCGGCACGCGGGGCAAGCGGTACGCCCTGCCGCACGCGCGGATCATGATGCACCAGCCGTCCGCCGGCATCGGCGGTACCGCCAGCGACATCGCGATCATGGCGGAACAGTTCGCGCACACCAAGCGGGAGATGGCGGAACTGATCGCCGAGCACACCGGCCAGACCGTCGAGCAGATCACGAAGGACTCGGACCGCGACCGCTGGTTCACCGCCAAGGAAGCGCTCGAGTACGGCTTCGTCGATCACGTCGTCTCGCGGGCGCAGCAGGCCGGCGGCACCGGCAACTAGTTCCGAGCCCCCCGATCCGCTCTACGCCCCACGAATTCCTGGAGAAGCGATGACCAACCTGTTCGATCCGCGCCAGCTCGGCGGCCAAGCTGCTGCCGCCCCGGGGGGCACCGCCCCCGCATCCCCGGCGAGCCGCTACATCCTGCCTTCGTTCATCGAGCATTCGAGTTACGGAGTCAAGGAGTCCAACCCGTACAACAAGCTCTTCGAGGAACGGATCATCTTCCTCGGCGTGCAGGTGGACGACGCGTCCGCAAACGACGTCATGGCTCAGCTGCTGGTGCTCGAGTCGCTGGACCCCGACCGCGACATCACGATGTACATCAACTCGCCCGGCGGCTCCTTCACGTCACTGATGGCGATCTACGACACCATGCAGTACGTGCGTGCCGACATCACCACCGTCTGCCTCGGCCAGGCCGCATCGGCGGCGGCGGTATTGCTCGCTGCCGGTACCCCCGGTAAGCGGCTCGCCCTGCCCAACGCCCGCGTGCTCATCCACCAGCCCGCCACCGGCGGCATCCAGGGCCAGGTGTCCGACCTGGAGATCCAGGCAGCGGAGATCGAGCGCATGCGCCGCCTGATGGAGACGACGCTGGCCAAGCACACCGGCAAGGATCCCGATCAGATCCGCAAGGACACCGACCGCGACAAGATCCTCACCGCCGCGGAGGCCGTCGACTACGGTCTGATCGACAACGTGCTCGAGTACCGCAAGCTCTCGGCCCAGAAGTAACCGCCTCGGCCCGGCCCGGAGTGCGCCCCGCGCGCCTTCGTGGCCGGGCCGGTGTGCTCGCGCGGCATTGCCGCTGCGCCGCACAAATAATGGCCCGAATCGCCCGGAACCGGTCGACCGCCGTCGCTGTCTCCGGGTACGGTCGTTCCAAGGGCCCGCTCCCCGGACCGGCGCTGTCGGCGGTCGCGGGATCGGTTGCACGCTCACGAGGAAGTAGGGACCTGACAGATGGCACGTATCGGTGACGGGGGCGACCTGCTCAAATGTTCTTTCTGCGGAAAGAGCCAGAAGCAGGTCAAGAAGCTCATTGCGGGCCCAGGGGTCTACATCTGCGACGAGTGCATCGACCTGTGCAACGAGATCATCGAGGAAGAGCTGGCCGAGTCCAACGAGGTCAAGCTCGACGAGTTGCCCAAGCCGGCCGAGATCCGCGAGTTCCTCGACAACTACGTCATCGGGCAGGACTCCGCGAAGCGGACCCTCGCGGTGGCGGTCTACAACCACTACAAGCGCATCCAGGCGGGCGAGAAGGCGCGCGACACGCGCGGCGAGTCGGTCGAGCTGGCCAAGTCGAACATCCTGCTGCTCGGACCCACCGGCTGCGGCAAGACGTACCTGGCGCAGACCCTCGCGAAGATGCTGAACGTGCCGTTCGCGATCGCCGACGCCACCGCGCTGACCGAGGCCGGCTATGTCGGTGAGGACGTCGAGAACATTCTCCTCAAACTCATCCAGGCGGCCGACTACGACGTCAAGCGCGCCGAGACCGGGATCATCTACATCGACGAGGTCGACAAGATCGCCCGCAAGAGCGAGAACCCGTCCATCACCCGCGACGTGTCCGGTGAGGGCGTCCAGCAGGCGCTGCTGAAGATTCTCGAGGGCACCCAGGCGTCGGTGCCGCCGCAGGGCGGGCGTAAGCACCCGCACCAGGAGTTCATCCAGATCGACACCACCAACGTGCTGTTCATCGTCGCCGGTGCCTTCGCCGGACTCGAGCGGATCGTCTCGGACCGGGTGGGCAAGCGCGGAATCGGCTTCGGCGCCGAGGTGAAGTCGAAGGCCGAGATCGATACCACCGATCACTTCGCCGAGGTCATGCCCGAAGACCTGATCAAGTTCGGGCTCATCCCCGAGTTCATCGGTCGTCTGCCCGTCGTCGCCTCGGTGACGAACCTCGACAAGGATTCGCTCGTGCAGATCCTGTCGGAGCCGAAGAACGCGCTCGTCAAGCAGTACGTCCGGCTCTTCGAAATGGACGGGGTGGAACTCGAGTTCACCCAGGACGGTCTGGAAGCCGTCGCGGACCAGGCGATTCTGCGTGGTACCGGTGCCCGCGGTCTGCGCGCCATCATGGAAGAGGTCCTGCTGCCGGTGATGTACGACATCCCGAGCCGCGACGACGTCGCCAAGGTGGTCGTCACCGCCGAAACCGTCAACGACAACGTGCTTCCCACGATCGTGCCGCGCAAGCCCGAGCGCGAGCGTCGCGACAAGACCGCCTGATCGCGGAATACGAGTAGGCCCCGGCACATGTGCCGGGGCCTACTCGTATGCGCGGAACCTGTACGACCGAATGTCACATCGCATCGATGTGATCGACGCGATGTGACATTCGGTCCCTACGGGAAGGGTCAGATCCGGTTGCCGAGCTCGCGCAGCGGGGTCCGGAAGGTCTCCTTCGCGG
Organism: Rhodococcus sp. GXMU-t2271; assembly: GCF_041414735.1. Classification (NCBI taxonomy): domain Bacteria; kingdom Bacillati; phylum Actinomycetota; class Actinomycetes; order Mycobacteriales; family Nocardiaceae; genus Rhodococcus; species Rhodococcus sp. GXMU-t2271. Next base: position 236,577 of record NZ_JAUIZP010000027.1, on the reverse strand, counting down.
ACAGTGCGGAGACCGCACACACCAGGCAGGCGCCGGAGGTCAGGATCGCGACGGGCAGCCAGTTCGTCGGGTCGCCGCCCATGAGCGCGGTGCCGATGGCGGGTGCGAAACCGGCGATGGCGAAGCCGAGCTGGGTTCCGATCGCCATACCGGAGTAGCGGACCTTCGTGTTGAACATCTCGGCGTAGAACGACGGCCAGATCGCGTTGGGTGCGGCGTAGAGGAGACCCATCAGGACGATGCCGGCGGCGAAGATCAGCGCGACGTTGCCGGTCGAGATGGCCTGGAAGTACACGAAGACGAACACTGCCGAGCCGAGGACGCCGGTGACGAAGACGGGCTTACGGCCGACCCGATCCGACAGAGCGGCGAGGGCGGGCTGGCTGAACAGGGCGACGGCGTTGGCGGCGATCGCGACTGCGAGCATCGTCGACTTGGCGATGCCCACTTCGTCGCTGGTCGCGAACGCCAGGCCGAAGACGGCGAAGATCGTGCTCACGACGGCGACGAAGGCGCAGAAGACCACGCGGGCCAGGTTGGCGGGGTGGGTTCGCAGCAGGTCGGCCACCGGCAGCTTGGCGACGTCGTCGGCCTTCTTGGTCTCCGCGAACTCTTCCGGCTCCTCGAGCTTGAGGCGCATGATGTACGCGGCGACGAGCACGAGCAGGCTGCCCCAGAACGGGACGCGCCAGCCCCAGCTGTAGAGGATGTCGTCGGGCATGGCCGCGACGGGTAGGAACACCAGGCTGGCGAGGATGAAGCCGGCCTGGGTGCCGTTGAGGGTCCAGCTCGCGAAGAATGCCCGACGGTTCTGCGGGGCGTGCTCGAGGGTCAGCGAGCTGGCGCCGGACTGCTCGCCGGCGGCGGAGATGCCTTGGAAGATGCGCATCAGGACGAGCAGTGCGGGCGCCAGTACGCCGATCGACTCGGCGCTGGGGATCAGGCCGATGCCGAAGGTGGCGACACCCATCAGGATGAGGGTGAACAGCATGACGTTCTTGCGTCCGACCCGGTCACCGAAGTGGCCGAGGACCACGGCGCCGAGGGGCCGCGCGACGTAGGCGACGCCGAAGGTCGACAGGGAGAGCAGTGCCGCGTGCCCGCTGTCGGGGAAGAACACCGTCGGGAAGATCAGGGCAGCGGCGGAGGCGTAGATGTAGAAGTCGTAGTACTCGAGCATGCTGCCGAGAAAGGCCGACGACGCCGCGCGCTTGACCTTGGTGGTGTCGTGCGGGCGGGCAGCGGTCGTCATACCGGAATTCTCCGGTGTGTCGAGGGTGTGCGCGGTCATCGCGTCTCCTGTGCGGAAAAGATGGGGGATGTTCGAGATACGAACCCGGGTTCGTTCTGCGTCGTTCCGAATGTAGGCGCCATCACACGCCCACCGCAAGATGTATGAACTAGATAGTTCATAAATTTTCGGGAAGCGCGCCGACACGCTGCGGCGCAGGGGCCCGTCAGTCGGGCGCGGTCGTCAGGTAGGCGACCACGAGATCGCCCAGCATCCGCCGGTGCCGGGTCCGCAGTTCGTCCGTGGCGAGGTCCTGGTCGAACAGTGCCTGCCAGGTGTACCGGTTGGCGGTGCGGAAGACGCAGAAGCTGCTGATCACGAGGTGGATGTCGAGAGCGTCCACGCCGTCGCGGAAGATTCCGTCGTCCCGGCCGCGTTCGAGGATGCCGGTGAGCACGTCGACGGCGGGCGCTCCCAGGCCGGCGAGCCGGGTCGACCGTCGGATGTGCTCACCGCGGAGCATGTTCTCGTTGGCGACGATGCGAATGAAGTCGGGATGCTGGTCGTGATGGTCGAACGTGGCCTCGGCCAGCGTGCGGATGGCTTCCACGGGGCCGAGGTCTGCGAGGTCCAGCTCGCGTTCCTGGGCGCGGATCGTTCCGTACGAGTTCTCGAGGACGGCCCGGTACAGGCCCTCCTTGTCGCCGAAGTAGTAGTAGATCATCCGCTTGGTGGTCTGCGTGCGCTCGGCGATCTCGTCGACCCGGGCTCCCGACAGCCCCTTGTCCGCGAACTCCGCCGTGGCCACCTCGAGGATGTTCTCCCTGGTGAGGTCGCTGTTGCGACGGCGTCGGCCGGTGGTCTGCTCGGTTGCCATGGCGCCACCTTAGCGACCGGGTGTTGTGTCGGCCCCGCCCTGGCCGTACGCTACATCTTGTAACTCACTAGTTCGTACATTGCGCTGGGAAGGGCCCGCCATGACCGACTCCATCCTCTGCGGCCTCATCGGAACCGGCATCGGTGCGTCGCTGACCCCGCCCATGCACGAGGTGGAGGGTGCGCGGCAGGGGTTGCGCTACGTCTACAAGATCATCGACCTCGACGTGCTGGGTCTGGCGGTGGCCGATCTGCCGCGGCTGCTCCGCTCCGCGCACGACCTCGGCTTCCGCGGTCTGAACATCACCCATCCGTGCAAGCAGGCGGTCATCGAGCACCTCGACGACCTCTCCCCGGAGGCGAGCCGGCTCGGTGCCGTCAACACCGTCCTCTTCGACGGAGGCCGGGCGATCGGGCACAACACCGACTGGTCCGGATTCGGTCGCAACTTCGACCGGGGCCTGGGCGGTGTCGCCCTCGACAGAGTGGTCCAGCTCGGCGCCGGGGGAGCCGGTGCGGCGGTCGCCTACGCGGTGCTCACCCGCGGGGCGCGCGAGTTCACCGTCGTCGACCCCGACCTCGTACGAGCCACCGCCCTGCGTGACAAGCTGACCGTGTTGTTCCCGGGCGCCGACGTCGGTTCGGCGACGCCGGACGAGCTGCCCCGGCTGCTGGCCGCCGCCGACGGCCTCGTCCACGCGACGCCCGTCGGCATGGCCGCCCACCCCGGGACGGCCTTCGATCCGGCGCTGCTGCGTCCGGACCTGTGGGTCGCCGAGGTCGTCTACCGGCCCATCGAGACCGAACTCGTCCTGCGGGCCCGGGCGCTCGGCGCCCCGACGCTGACCGGGGCGGGCATGGCGGTCTTCCAGGCCGTCGACGCATTCCGCATCTTCACCGGTGTGGAACCCGATGCCGATCGGATGCTCGCGCACATGACCTCGCTGATCGAAGCGGAGAAGGTCGCCGTCTGACCCGGACCTCCCGGGGACGCCCCGGTCACCGTCCGGGCACGCGGAGCATCGCACATGCCAGGTCGACGATCTCCGACTCGAACGCCCCCAATTCCGGCGCTTCCCCCACGTCGTGGGCGCGTTCCCAGGCGGCGTAGGAGCCGATGACGAACCGCACCGTCAGGCCGACCCGGCGCTGGGCCTCGGCCTCTGCCAGCTCGAGACTGTGCACGATCGCCTCGAACAGGGACGTGAGCACTGCGAGCGACTCGTCGGTCGGGTAGTAGTCCGCACGGGACGCGTTCGCGGCGGGGACTGTCAGGAACTCCAGTGGCGCCACGGCGAGCCACTGCTCGTTGAACCGTGCCCAGTAGCTGGGGCGGCCGCGGGCGACCTCGGTCGTGAGCGGGTGGACGTAGGCGAAGACCAGTCGTTCCAAGTGTGGCGGTGTGTCGAGGCGGGCAGCGTCCACGAGGGCGGCCCGTTCCGCGTTGACCCGCGGTGCATGCCGGGTCCACACCGCATCGAGCAGTCCGTGCCACGATCCGAAGTGGTACGCGATGGCCGAATTGTTGCGTTGGCCCGCAGCTTTGACGACCTCCCGCGCCGAGACACCGTGGATGCCGCGGTGCGCGATCAGTTCCTCCGCGGCGTCGAGTAGAGCGAGACGACCCGTTGACACGACCATGACGTCCACTGTACTAAGAAGCTCAACTTTCCATTTAATACGAGCATCTTAACGGAGGAACTCGTGGCTGGTCTTTCCGGTAGGCGCGTCGTCGTCGCGCTCGCTCTGTCCTCGATGCTGGCTGCAACGGCGTGTTCGGAGGCGGAGCAGCCGCCGTCCGAGCGCGCGCCCGGTGCACTCGTCAGCTCCCGTCCCCTGACCACCGCTGCGGCACTGCCCAGTGCGGCGCGTACCGAACTGATCACCTACCTGTCCGAGGATGCGGCCGGCCGCACCATCCTCGTATCCGGGACGGTCGCCGTCCCCCGCGGCGATGCTCCCGACGGCGGGTGGCCGGTGATCAGCTGGGCCCACGGCACCACCGGTGTCGGGGACGCGTGCGCCCCGTCCGCCGACACGGTCGGCGGACCCGCACACGGCTACCTGTCCCGCACCACCGCCATGCTCGATCGGTGGGTCGCGGACGGCTACGTCGTCGTGCAGACCGACTACGAGGGTCTCGGCACACCCGGCGGCCATCCGTACATGAACGGCGACAGCGCCGCGAACACCGTCGTCGACATCGTGCGTGCGGCCCGCGAAGCCGACCCCGCCATCGGCACCCGATGGACGGCGATGGGGCACAGCCAGGGCGGGCACGCCGCGCTGTTCACCGCCGCGCACGGCGCCGAACGCGCCCCCGAACTCGAACTGCAGGGAGCGGTCGCCTACGCCCCGGGCAGCCGCACCAGCGAGACGGCCGCCTACTTCGAAACCGGCGGTCCGGGCATCGCACAGGCTCTGAGCTTCCTGCCCGTTCTCCTGCTCGGCGCCGAGGCCGCCGACCCGGACATCTCCGCCGACGCGATGCTCACCGACGCCTCCCGCCCGCTGCTCGCGGCGGCACGCACCGGATGCATGGACGACGTGCGCGCCGCGGCCGCAACCGTGCCGGTGGACCAGGTGTTCGCACCCGGCGCCGACGTCGGTCGCTTGACCGAGTACTTCGCCACGCAGGAGCCCGAGGCCTTGACGCTGACCGTGCCGACCCTCGTCGTGCAGGGGACGACCGACGTGCTCGTGTCCCGCCAGGTCACCGACGAGGTGACGAAGTCCCTGTGCGGCAACGGATCCTCGCTCTCGTACGAGGTCTACGACGGTGCCGACCACCGCGGCGTGCTCGAGGCCGCCCACGACGACGTGCGCTCGTTCGTCGAGAAGGTGAGCTCCGGCGAGGCGCCGGCGGCGGTCTGCAGCTGACGGGCGTGCCGTCGATTCACGCGACGGTGCCGGTGTAGACGTTCATCGAGTCGCCGCGGAGGAAGCCGACCAGTGTCAGGCCCGCCTCCGCGGCGAGATCGACCGCGAGCGACGACGGGGCCGACACCGCGCCGAGCGCCGGCACCCCCGCCATCACGGCCTTCTGCACCAGCTCGAAGGACGCCCGGCCGCTGACGACGAGCACACTGTCCGACAACGGGATCCGGTTCTCGGTCAGTGCCCAGCCGAGCACCTTGTCGACCGCGTTGTGCCGGCCCACGTCCTCCCGCAGTGCCAGCAGAGCGCCGTCGGGGGTGAACAGCGCTGCCGCGTGCAGGCCCCCGGTGCTCTGGAAAACCTTCTGCCGCTGCCGCATCCGGGGAGGCATGCCCACCAGGGCGCGGGCGGAGATCGTGAAGCCGTCGGTCAGCGGGAACCGGGTACGGGTGCGCACCTGATCGAGGGACTCCTTCCCGCACACTCCGCACGCGGAACTCGTGACGAAGTTACGTGCGCCCGCCCCGTCCGGCACCGCGACGCCGGGCGCGAGCTGCACGTCGAGCACGTTGTATGTGTTGGCGCCGGTGTCGTCGACCCCGTCGCAGTAGCGCACCACGGCGACGTCCTCTCGGCCCCCGATGATGCCCTCCGCGAGCAGGAAGCCGTGGATGAGTTCCACGTCGTGTCCCGGGGTCCGCATCGTCACCGTGAGGGCGCGGCCGTCCAGGCGGATCTCGAGCGGTTCCTCCACCGCGAGGCTGTCCGGCCGGCGTGCCTGCCCGTCCGCGGTGATCCGCAGGACGGCCCGGCGGGTGGTGACGCGTCCCATCAGTCGGTCCCGGCCGGTTCGAGCCGCACGACAACGGCTTCGGAGACCGCGGTGTCGGGCTTCGCGGGCATGTTGTCGGTGCCGTAGCTGCGGATCGGCAGGTGGTAGAGGAACGCGGCCTCCTTGCTGGTGCGACCGGAGGTGTAGAAGACGGCGTGGTCCGGGGTGGTGCCGTTCTCGCAGAACTCCGCGGGTTTGCGATGGCCGGGGGTCTCGGGCCGTGCACTGCCCGGGCAGTCGAAGCCATGACGCTGGTTCGGACGCGGCAGCGTCGCGGCGGTGCGGGCGACGCCCCTCCGTTCGCAGGCGTGCTTCAGTGACACCAGGACCGCCGGGACGCCGGCGGCATGGTCCTTCGGCTCGGTGAGGTCGAGGCCGGATTCCACGATGTCGTGCAGCGAACCGTGTCGCGTCATGTGTCCATCCTCACCCGCGGGAGATGCGTCTACCGGTTCGAACGCTACCGGGCGTGGCCGAGCGAGCGCTGGGCGGTCGCGGTTCCCGAGGGGGCGAGCCGCCGTTACACGAAGTTCACCGGCGACTCCCACGCTCATTACACAGCAGGTTCACTCTCAGGTGACGGTGATTAACAACATAAGACAGTCACCGCGACACGTACGAGGGGCGATCCCTCGGGACTGAACAAGGTGGACACCTATGGAAGAGGCAATCGCTGCCGCCGACACCGCCTGGATTCTCGCGGCCTTCACGGCGGTCTCGCTGATGGTTCCCGGGCTCGCGCTGTTCTACGGCGGCATGGTGAGCGTCCGCAGCACGCTCAACATGATCATGATGACATTTGCAGGATTCGCGCTGGTCGGAGTCCTGTGGGTGCTGTTCGGCTACTCGGCCGTGCTCGGAAACTCGCTCGGCGGTGCCGGACTGCTCGGCAACCCCCTCGAGTATCTCGGGCTCGGCCAGCTGCTCGAGGCGCCGGCCGAACCGGGACTGCCCCCGGCCCTGATAGCAGGATTCCAGCTGCTGTTCGCGGGTATCACCGTCGCCCTGGTGTGCGGCGCCCTCGCCGACCGCATGAAGTTCTCGGCCTGGATGGTGTTCGCCGGGCTGTGGGCGGTGCTGGTGTACTTCCCCGTCGCACACTGGGTGTTCGCGTTCGACTCGGAGGACGGGTCGATCGTCGGCGGTTGGATCGCCAACACCCTCGGCGCGGTCGACTTCGCCGGCGGCACCGCCGTGCACATCAACGCCGGCATCGCGGCGCTCGCCGTGATCCTCGTCCTCGGCAAGCGCCGCTCGTTCCTCAATCCGCCTCGGCCGCACAGCCTTCCGCTGACCGTTCTCGGCGCCGGCATCCTGTTCTTCGGCTGGTTCGGCTTCAACGGGGGTTCCGCGCTCGCCGCGAACAACAGTGCCTCCGTCGTGGTGCTCAACACCCTCGCCGCGGCGTGCGCCGGCATCTGTGGCTGGCTGATCGTCGAAAAGCTGCGGGAGGGCCACGCCACCACCCTCGGTGCGGCGTCCGGCCTCATCGCCGCCCTCGTCGCGATCACCCCGGCCTGCGGTGCGGTCTCGCCGATCGGCGCGCTCGTCGTCGGTGCCCTGGCCGGCGCGCTGTGCTGCTTCGCGATCTCGCTGAAGTTCCGCCTGGGCTACGACGACGCGCTCGACGTCGTGGGCATCCACCTCGTCGGCGGCGTCCTGGGCACGATTCTCATCGGATTGCTGGCCGTGCCGGCGGCGCCGAGCGGTGCCACCGGGCTGTTCTACGGCGGCGGATTCGGCCTGCTGGGCACCCAGACCGTCGCCGTGCTCGCGGTGCTGACCTATTCCTTCGCGGTCACCTGGATCATCGCCAAGGGTCTCGACCTGGCCATGGGCCTGCGCGTCGACCCGGAGACCGAGTACGAAGGCCTCGACGTCGTCGTGCACGGCGAAACCGCGTACGTCCTCGACGCGGTGGGATTCTCCGGCACGTCCCGCCCGGAGGCGGCGTCGGTGGCCGAGGCCGCGACGGCCCTCACGTCGAAGGCCGCCGCCGAGAAGATCTGAGCGAAAGAGCCGGCCGAGCGAGGCCCCCGCTCCGGCGGGGGTCTCGTCGGCGTGAGCGGGAGGTTCTCCCGACGAGCGGGCGGTGGGGGCGGTCGGCACCCGCGAAACGCCGCGACCTGCTCCCGCTCGGGGCGAAAACCTCCCGCTCGGGGCGAAAACCTCCCGCTCGCCGTTCTCCCGATCGCCGCGGCGGTCAGTCCTGGTGCTTGTCGGGATACGCGGTGACGGCGAGGAACCGGATCGGCAGGGTGACGAGTTCGTTCGGTCCGTGGATGCCCTCACCGTCGAGCAGCAGGGCGTCGCCCGGCTGGAGCCGGTACTCGGATTCGCCGTGCCCGTATACCATCTCGCCCTCGAGCATGTAGAGCAGCTCGGTTCCCGGGTGCTGGAACAGGGGGAAGACCTCGCTCGCGTCGGTGAGCGTCACCAGTACCGGCTCGAGCCGCTTGTGCTGACCCCGCAGCGTGCCGAGCAGTTCGTAGTGGTGCCCGACGCGGGTACCGCGGCCGACGATCTCCGCGCCCTGCCCGGCCTTGACGAACACCGCCTCGCGTTGCGCGTCCGCGCCCCGGAACAGCGACGTCACCGGGACGTCGAGACCTGCCGCCAGGCGAGCGAGGGTCGACAGGCTGCACGATGTCTGGGCATTCTCGATCTTCGACAGCATCGCCTTGGAGATGCCCACCTTCGCGGCCATGTCGCCCACGGAGAGCCCGCTGGCGATCCGCAGCTTGCGGACCTCGCGGGCGATGGCGCGTTCCAGGTCCACCCCGGTCGGGGTGTCGCGCGGGACCTCCCGGCCCGGCGCGTCGTGCAGTACGGGACGCTCGGGACTGCTCATGTCCTCACTGTACGTGTTGTTTCCCGACAGTGGACGGTCGTGCGGGGGCGCACATGCGAAAGCGAGCGAATGTGCCTTGCCGTCGGACAGGCCGACAGTAAGGCACATTCGCTCGGTGGGAGGCGGGAGCGGCTCAGAAACCTCGGCCGGGAATCCAGTCGGTGCCGGCCAGCGGCACGCGCGCCATGGCGGCCGACTCGAGCGTCAGGGCCACCAGGTCCTGCGGCTCGAGGTTGCGCAGGTGCGACTTGCCGCAGGCGCGCGCAATCGTCTGGGCCTCCATGGTGAGCACGCGCAGGTAGTTCGCGAGGCGGCGGCCGCCCTCGACCGGATCGAACCGGGCCTGCAGGTCCGGATCCTGTGTGGTGATGCCGGCGGGGTCCTTGCCGTCCTGGAAGTCGTCGTAGAACCCGGCGGCCGAGCCGAGCTTCTCGTACTCCGCCTGGTATCGGGGGTCGTTGTCGCCCAACGCGATCAGCGCTGCGGTGCCGATCGCGACGGCGTCCGCGCCGAGGGCCATGGCCTTGGCGACGTCCGCGCCCGAGCGGATGCCGCCGGAGACGACGAGCTGCACGCCGCCCGGGGTGCGGTGCATCCCCAGCTCCTGCAGCGCCTGCACGGCCTGCGGGATCGCGGCGAGCGTCGGGATCCCGACGTGTTCGATGAACACGTCCTGCGTGGCCGCCGTGCCGCCCTGCATGCCGTCGACGACGACGACGTCGGCGCCGGCCTTCACGGCGAGCTTGACGTCGTAGTAGGTACGGGTCGCGCCCACCTTCACATAGATCGGCTTCTCCCACCCGGTGATCTCCCGCAGCTCGATGATCTTGATCGCGAGGTCGTCCGGACCGGTCCAGTCGGGGTGCCGGCACGCGCTGCGCTGATCGATCCCGACCGGCAGGGTGCGCATTCCGGCGACGCGCTCGGTGATCTTCTGACCGAGCAGCATGCCGCCACCCCCGGGCTTGGCTCCCTGGCCGAGGACGACCTCGATCGCATCGGCCTTGCGCAGGTCGTCCGGGTTCATCCCGTAGCGCGACGGCAGATACTGGTAGACGAGGTGCTTGGACTGGCCGCGTTCCTCCGGCGTCATTCCCCCGTCGCCGGTGGTGGTGGAGGTGCCGACCTCGCTCGCGCCGCGCCCGAGCGCCTCCTTCGCCCGGCCGGACAGCGCCCCGAAGCTCATCCCGGCGATGGTCACCGGGATGTCCAGGTGCAGTGGGTACTTCGCGTGCCGGTCGCCGAGGACCACGTCGGTCTCACACTTCTCGCGATAACCCTCGAGGGGGTATCGCGACATCGACGCGCCGAGGAACAGCAGGTCGTCGAAGTGCGGAAGCTTGCGCTTGGCGCCCCATCCACGGATGTCGTAGATGCCGGTGTCGGCGGCACGCTGGATCTCGTGGATGACGTTGCGGTCGAAGGTGGCCGACTCACGAAGTCCGGGCTGGAAGGTCATGGGAGTCTCCTGGGATGCGGTGCGGGCGGTGCGGTCAGTACGACGAGGCGTTGTCGACGTGGAAGTGGTAGAGCCCGCGGGCCGAGCCGTAGCGGGTGAACTCGGCCGGGTCGGCGTCGAAGCCGGCCGTCCGGAGGAGGTCGCGCAGTTCCTCGAGGTGCTCGGGCCGCATCTCCTTCTTCACGCAGTCCGCGCCGAGGGAGGCGACGGTGCCGCGCACGTAGATGCGTGTCTCGTACAACGAATCTCCGAGGGCCTCACCGGCGTCGCCGAGGACGACGAGCCGTCCGGCCTGTCCCATGAAGGCGCTCATGTGGCCGATGCTGCCGCCGACGACGATGTCGACGCCCTTCATGGAGATGCCGCAGCGGGCGGCGGCATTGCCCTCGATCACCAGAAGCCCGCCGTGGGCCGTGGCACCGGCGGACTGGGAGGCGTCCCCCGTGACCCGCACGGTGCCCGACATCATGTTCTCGGCAACCCCGACCCCGGCGTTGCCCGCGATGGTGACGGTCGCATGCTTGTTCATTCCGGCGGCGTAGTAGCCGACGTGGCCTTCGATGCGCACGTCGATCGGCCGGTCGAGCCCGCACGCGAGGGCGTGCTTGCCCTGGGGATTGGTGACGGTCACCGACGCGGGTGCCTCGGTGGCCTGCAGTGCGGCGTTCAGTTCGCGCGTGGTGGTGACGTCGAGGTCGTACGTCGTGGTGGCGGCAGGGATCTCGGCAGGCAGGGTGTCGGCAGGCAGGATCTCGGCAGGCAGGGTTTCGGCAGGCATGGTCGTCTCCGGCGTCGAGGAGGTGGGGGAAGCGTCGGTGCTGGTCAGCGGTGCCATACGTAGACCCGCTCCGGCTCGGGTTCGAAGATGTGGGCGTCCGCGATGCCGGGCAGACCGGCGAGGGCCCGGAACTCGGAGGCCATCGCGACGTACGCGTCGGTCTCGGCGACGATCGCGGGCTTGCACGCGATCGGGTCGCGCACGACGGCGAAGGAGTCGGACGTCGACACGAGCAGGGTGTAGAACCCGTCGAAGCGGTCTCCGAGCAGCCGCAGGGCCTTCTCGAGGTCGGCGCCCTCGGCGAGGTGCTTGGCGACGAATCGCGCCCCGACCTCGGTGTCGTTCGCGCTGTCGAACGCCACCCCCTCGGCCTCGAGTTCCCGCTTGACCGACAGGTGGTTGGAGAACGAGCCGTTGTGCACCAGGCACTGATCCGGGCCGACGGCGAACGGGTGCGAGCCGGCGGCGGTGACGGCCGATTCGGTGGCCATGCGGGTGTGGCCGACGCCCTGCCATCCGGAGGCGACGGGGATCCCGAAGCGCTCGGCCAGCGCCACCGGGTCACCCATGCCCTTGAGGACGGTGACGTCGTCGCCGAAGCCGATGAGCGTGGCGCCGGGATCGACAGCGCGGACGGTGTCGGCGAGCAGCTGCGCCGGAACCGGCGCGTGCAGCACCGTGGTGGGTGCCAGGTCGATGCCGGTCACGCTCACCCCGAGTGCGGCACCGACGGTGGCGGCGAGGTCCGGGGCGGCGCCGAGCAGGGACACCGAGGTGTGGCCGGCGGGGGAGAAGGTGGGGTCGCCGTAGAGGGCGACCCCGGCCGAATCCGGCCCCCGGTCGACCATCTGGCCGAGCATGCCGGTCAGCAGGCTGCCCAGGCGGGGGGCGAGGGCGGCGTCACGCAGGTGAAGCCCGACGATTCCGCACATGGGTCGTCTCTCCTTTTCGATCGTCGTTCGCGGTGACCCGAACGGGTCAGAAGGCGGTCAGGTAGCTGTCGATCTCCCACGCGGTCACGGTGTTGTGCCAGTGGAAGAACTCCTCGCGCTTGAGGGCGGCGAAGTATTCGGCGACACCCGGGCCGGCGGCATCGAGGGCGCCGGTCACGACGGGGTCGGCGGTGAGGGCGTCCATCGCGTGCAGCAGGGTCATCGGCAGCGTCTCCGGATTCGGGGTGCCGCCGGGTGCACCGGGATCGAGCCTGCGGTCGATGCCGTCGAGGCCCGCCGCGACGGCTGCGGCGGCAGCGAGGTAGGGGTTGGCCGAGCCGTCCCCACCGCGCAGCTCGACGCGGTTGCCGTCCGGAACACGCAGGTAGTGGGTGCGGTCGTTGCCGCCGTAGGTGGCGTGCCGGGGCGACCACGTCGCGCCGGAGCTGGTCGCGGTGGCTCCGGTCCGCTTGTAGGAGTTGACGGTCGGGGCGATCACACCCTGCAGGGCGCAGGCATGGTCGAGGATGCCGGCGATGAACGCGTACGCGGTCTCGGACAGCCCGAGTCCGCGGGGGTCGTCGGCATCGGGGAACGCGGCCCCGTCCGCCCGCCACAGCGACAGGTGCATGTGCATGCCCGAACCGGTGCGGTCGGCGAACGGCTTGGGCATGAAGGTCGCGGTCATGCCGCGTTGCTCGGCGAGCACCGAGATCAGGTAGCGCAGCGTGACCACGCGGTCGGCGGTGGTCATCGCGTCGGCGTAGTGGAAGTTCTGCTCGAACTGCCCGTTGCCGTCCTCGTGGTCGTTGGCGTAGTTGCCCCAGCCGAGGGAGTTCATCGCCGCGGAGATCGAGGTCAGGTGTTCGTACATGCGGGTGACGTCCCGGGCGTCGTAGCAGGGCTGGCGCGAGGTGTCGAGGACGTCGGCGGTGCGCAGCGTCCCGTCCTCGTCCCGCCGGACGAGGAAGTACTCGATCTCGGCACCGACTTTGACGGAGAGGCCACGCTCGGCGGCCTTGCCCAGGACCTGCTTCAGGATCACCCGAGGGGCGTAGGGCCAGGGCTTGCCCTCGACGTGGGGGTCGCAGTGCACCAGCGCGAGGCCCGGACGCACGAACGGGATCGGCGTGAAGGAAGTGGGGTCCGGGAGTGCGACGAGGTCGGGATCCCTCGGGACCTGACCCATCGCTCCGGCGGCGTAGCCGGCGAAACCGACCCCGTCGGACTGGAGCTCGTCGACCGCCTCGACCGGGACGAGCTTGGCGCAGGGCTTTCCGGCGAGATTGGTGAACACCGCGAGGATGAAGCGGGTGTCGGTGGCGCGGGCGAGAGCGGCGAGATCGGCGGCGGGGGCGTCCGTGGAGGATAGACGCATCACGGGGAGGTCGGTGGCTTCGAGCGTCATGGGTGCTCCTGAGGTCCGGCTGCGAAGTTTCATACTGTGAATCGCTGTCGAATGAAATGAAACATAGCATGCATGACGACCGTGTTACGTGGTCGTGAGTTTGTGGTGACGGTCCGGCCCGGCCCGCCGGAGTTCCGCCGAATCGCGAATTTCCCTCGGACCGAGAGGATTCGGTTACACGCGTTAACGCGACCGCAACCGCCCGGGGTGTTTCATCTCATTACTGTCTGTTTCACGTCAGCGATCGACGTTCTTCTCACCCCGCCGGTGCAGCCGGCCTCGAACCCAGGAGCCTCCATGGCAGAGACCACCACCGTCCCCGCGTTCCGCGTCACCGCCGACTTCTGGAAGAGCCTGCCCCAGATGTCCACCGACGAATTCCCGGGCACCGAAGGCTTCATCGACGACGTCTACCCCAACCCCGAGGGGTCGGAGATGGCCGCCGGATACTTCAAGCTCGAGCACACCGACGCCCCCCTGGACTACCTGTACGAATACGACGAGATGAAGGTCGTCCTCGAAGGCGAGTTCCGCCTCGAGAACCTCGACACCGGCCAGGTCGCGATCGCCCGCGCCAAGGACGCGATCTTCTTCCCCAAGGGCTCACGCATCCGCTTCACCACGCCCGACGGTGCGCTGGCGTTCTACGTCGGCCAGCGCACGTTCGCGCCGTGAGGATCCGGACATGAGTGTCTGCACGGAGACGACCAGCGTCCCGCGCTGGGACGAGGAGCGGGTCGTCGCCGACGGCGGCAGGGCGGTCACCGTCCTGTCGTTCGGCGACGCCGCCACCGACCACGCCCGCCGCCTGGTGACCTCTTTCGAAGGCCGGCGGGTGAGCTGGCTACGGGCGCCCGCCACCTGGGGCGACGCGGCCGCGGAGGTCCTGCAGCGACAGCTCTCCGCGGCCCGCGTCGGCTGGCGGCTCGTCCTGGTGGGCGACGAGGCCGCCGTCCTCGCCGCCCGGGCTGTGGCCGTCGCCGCGGGGGCGCTCGACGACGAGATCCTGCCCGAGGTCCTGACCATGGACACCCGCACGGTGTACTGCGCGCACTGCCGGCACACCCACGACACCGCCGCCGCGATCGGGCAGACGAGCACGTGCCCGGGATGCGCGGCGAACCTCGTCGTCTACCACCATGTTTCGCGCCACCACGGCGCATATCTCGGCTACCAGCTCGACGCGGAGGAATGCTGATGACACTCGTATCCGACGCCGGAGCGGCCGTCCGGCGCAACGACGCGACCCTGACCCTCGCCGTCGCCGAGGTGACCACCGTCGCCACCGGTGTGCGGCACGTGCGGTTCGTCGACCCCACCGGTGCGCCACTGCCGTCGTTCACCCCGGGCAGCCACGTCGTGCTCTCCTGCGGCCCCCACGACGACGGCCGGCCCCGCCGCAATTCCTACTCCCTGACCGGTCCGGAGCTCGAACCGCAGAGCTACTCGATCTCCGTGCGGCTCGACGAGACCGGCCGGGGCGGCTCCCGCTGGGTCCACAATCTCGAGGTCGGCGACGTCGTGGAGGTCAGCCGGCCCCGCAGTGCCTTCGCGCCGATTCTCACCGCGCGCCATCACCTGCTGGTGGCCGGTGGTATCGGCGTCACACCCATCCTCTCGCACGCCCGCGCCGCCGCGCAGTGGGGCCGCTCCTTCGAGGTCCACTACACCTTCCGCGAGGGCGACGGCCCGCACCTGGGCGAGCTGCGCGAACTGTGCGGCGACCGCCTGCACACCTACCACACACCCGCGCAGCTCTGGGCCGCGCTCGGCCCGGCCCTGCTCGATCAGCCGCTCGGCACGCACCTGTACGTGTGCGGACCCGCCGGTCTGATCGACGAACTCACCGCCCGCGCCCGCGGGGCGGGGTGGCCGGACGCCCGCGTCCACTACGAGCACTTCGGTGTCGGCGACCTCGACCCCGGAGCCCCGTTCACCGCGCATCTGAACCGCACCGGGATCGACATCGCCGTGAACTCCGGCGTGAGCCTGCTCGACGCGCTCGAAACGAACGGGATTGCGGTGCCGAACCTGTGCCGGCAGGGAGTGTGCGGCGAATGCCGGATCCCGGTGACCGGCGGCGCGATCGAGCACCGCGACCTCTACCTGACCGACGCGGAGAAGCTCGCCGGCGACTGCGTGATGCCCTGCGTCTCCCGCGCCGGCGGCGACCGATTGGAGCTGGACCTGTGACTGCCGCAACCGAATTCGAGGTACTCCCGGAACGCGTCGCGCGGTTCCCGTTTCCGTTCCCCCGCGACACCTACCGCTACAGCACCAATGTCGAACCCGCCGGGACCCCCGCCGACACGGCCGCCGGCGGGTGGGGTGAGCACCCGGTCGACGTGGACGGCTTCCTCCTCGACGAACTCGCCGAACGACGGCGCGTGCTCGACGCCGACCCGGGCCGCTTCCAGGCGCTCGGGCACATGGAGGTCGCCCAGTGGGACGCGATGCTCACCCTGATGACCATGCTGGCCGAGGCGTACCCGCAGACCTTCGCGCTCGACCGCGACGGCACCGCCCGGCGGTGGAGCAACCGCGCCCTCGACCTCGAGCACGTGTTCGTCTACGGGCAGTCCGCCACCCTGCCCGAGCCACCCCTGCTGTACATCGGCCGGCAGATCCAGGAGGACGTCGTGTTGCTGGACCAGCGCGACGGCGCCCTGTGGGGCGACGCGGGCCTGGTGACGTTCGCGGCGGACTGGTCGCTGCGCTTCGACGTCGGGATGAGCTTCCTGCAGATCCACGGTCCCGTGCCCCGCATCCACACCGAGGGGGTGATCACCCGCGCCCAGTCCTTCCTCATGGGACTGCAACCCGGGCAACGGTACCGGCGCACCAACTGGACTTTGACCGTGGGCCGCCGGCTCGACACGGCCACCGAGACGTATCCCGAGTGGGGACGTGACCGGCGCCTGCTCGCCGAGGGGCCTCTCGAGGACGTCGGCCGTCGCCTGCACCTGCGGGTCGAGGTGCAGCACCTGATCCGGCTCGGCGCGTCCGGCGCGATCATGTTCCTCGTCCGCACCTACCTGCTGCCCTTCGAGGAGGTCGCGCTGGTGCCGGAATGGGCCGACCGGCTCTACCGGGTCCTCGAGGAACTGCCCGGGGACATGGCCGACTACAAGGGCCTCACCCGCACCCGCGAGCCGGGCCTGAAGTGGTTGCGCGAGTTCGGGGGTGTGCGGCCGTGAAGAACTCCGGTTTCGTCACCGGTGCGGTGCCCCCGCTCGATCCGAGTGGGCGCATCCATCTCATGTTCTGCCTCGGTGGCGGCGCCGACGCGCGGGCCGCGGTGACGGCCTGGGCGGCGGAGGCGCTCGCCGCCGGCCGCATCGCCACCGTGGTTCCGGATGCGAGCGCTGCGGAGGTGGCGCGTCTCGTGCGCGAGGCCCGCGCCGGTACCCGCGTGCTGATCGCCGGACCGCGGCGGGAAGCGATGGCGGCGACGGCTGCCGCGCGCGCCGCCGGCCTGCTGCCGTGCGAGACGACCACCTACGTCACGGCCGTCGACGGAGTACCGGTGTTCTGCCCGCACTGCGGCACGACCGGGTCCGTCGAAGCCGGACCCGGGGATGTCGTCGCCTGCGGTTCGTGCGGCCTCGACCTCGAGATCCGCCCCCATCTGTCGGGGCACCACGGTGCCTATCTCGGCGCCGTGGCCTGACACCTACCGGAAAGGAACCCCTCGTGACCGCCTCCGTCGTCAGCGACCTGTCCTGTCTGCCGTGGCCCTTCCCGCAGGGCGACAAAGTGTTTCGTTACGCCGTCAATGTCGAACCGGCACCGCGCCGCACCGGGACCGCCGCCGGGGCCTGGGGCGAGCACATCGTCGACCTGGGCAAGAGCCACGACGAGTACCTGGAGATGATGCGGTTGCGCCGCGCGATCCTCGAGGCCGACCCCGGGCGCGTGCAGATGCTGCCCCACATGACGCCGGCGTGCTGGGATCTGATGCTCTACTACATGCGCGACATGGCGGCCTCTTTCCCCGACATCATGCACTTCGACGTCGAGATCGACGGGTACCGCTGGCGCAACGATCTTCTCGGGATCGATCAGCGGTTCGTCCTCGGCGATCTGTCCACCCTGCCGGAACACCCACTGGTCTTCATCGGATGCCAGCTGCCCGACGACGTGCTGCTGGTGACCGAGCGCGACGGGCACCTGTGGTTCGACGCGGCGCTGGTCACGTCGTCCGCCGACTGGTCCGTCAAGTTCGACATCGGGATGAGCCTGCACGAGATCCACCGGCCCGTACCCGGCCTGACCTCGACCGGGGTGACCGACCGCGCCGAGCAGTTCATGCGCCGTCTCACCACGGAGCGGCCGTACCGGCGGGTGAACTGGACCTTCTCCGCGGTCGGCTCGCGGCGACGGGACACCAGCCTCGAGACGATGCCCGAATGGATGGACGACATGCCACGGCTCGTCGCCGACCGCGACTGGGGCCGCATCCAGCTGCGCATCGAACTCGAGCATCTGATCCGGTTGCCCATGACAGGGACAGTGGTGTTCAACATCCGCACCTACATGGCGCCGCTCGAGGAGATCGCGCAGGTCCCGGTATGGGCCGAACAGCTCGCCGACATCGTGGAGGAGCTGCCCGGCGAGATCGCCGCGTACAAGGGCATCGACTCCTACCGCATGCCGGCGATGGCCTGGTTGCGGGAACGGGCACGCGCACACGCGGCGTAGCACCGCACGACCGTCCCCGGCGGCCGGTACGGTGGCGAAGGAGAAGGCTCCGGCGACGGGGAGGGGCGAGCGTGCGAGCCTGGAACGAACCGGTCGACGGCGGCATCGCCGTCCTGGGGGCGGGCCTGAGCGGCCTGTCCCTGGCGGCCCATCTCGCCACCGTCCCGGCGCGGCCCGGTCCGGTGGTGCTCGTCGACGACGGCGCCCGCGACATCCGAGAAGCCGGATGGGCGTTCTGGTCCCGCCGGCCCGGACTGCTCGACACCGCCGTCTCCGCGCGGTTCGCCCGGGTCCGGGTCCACGCCGGCGGGCGGTCCCGCACCCTCGGTCTCGGCCGGTACCGGTACGACGTCGTCCGCGGCGCCGATCTGGTGTCGGTGGTCGACGAGATCACGGACGCAGTCGACGACATCGGGCTCCGCACCGGCCGCGTGATGCGCGTGCACGACGGAGCCCGTCCGCGGGTCGGCCTGTCCGACGGGACGGAACTGCACCCCGAGTGGGTCTTCGACGGCCGCGGCCCCGGCAGCGCCGACCCGGGCGACGAGACGAGCCCCGATGCCTGGCTCGACTTCCGCGGGTGGCGGATCCGCACCGAAGCGCCCCTGTTCGATCCCGACGTCCCCACCCTGTTCGACTTCCGCACCGATCAGGGCCGGGCCGCCTCCTTCGTGTACGTGCTGCCCACCGACGACCGTCGCGCCCTCGTCGAGCACACGAGTTTCGCGCACCCCGCCGCCGGGCCCGTCGGCGCCGCCGGCCACGACGACGCACTCCGGGAGTACCTGGCGGCGGTGCTCGGCGCCGACGAGGGCACCTACGTCGTGGAGGCGGACGAGTCCGCGCGGCTCCCGTTGGCGTCGCAGCCACCGGCGCGGCGCCGCGGCAACATCGTGCGGATCGGCGCCGCGGGCGGGATGCTCAAGGGCAGCAGCGGATATGCCTATCAGCGGATCCAACGCGACAGTGAGGCGCTCGCGCGCTCGCTCGCCCGGCACGGACACCCTTTCGACGTGCGCCCGGCCGCGTCCCGGTTCGCCCGGTACGACCAGGGGCTGTTGCGGGCCGTCGTCGAGCGGCCCGCGGTGCTCGAGCGCGCGTTCGCGGGCCTGTTCGACCGGTCCTCCGCGGAGCCGATCCTGCGGTTCCTCGACGAGGAGTCGTCGTGGCGCGACGAGGCGGCGCTGTTCGCGTCGCTGCCCGCGGCCCCATTGCTCAGGGCGATGGCCGGTCGCTGACCGTCCGCGGCGGTTCCGGGGTACCGCGAACAGGGGATATGTGCGTCGCGGACCGGGTCGGCCGGGGTTCCACCCCCAGTTTCGTGGATCTTCGACAAATCTCACTTTCTGTTGGCATGAATTCCGGTGGCGTGGGGTACTCCCCGGTCCATGAGATCGACGAACCGAGATGCGGCCCCTCGCGGGGGTCTCGGCGCGTGGATCGAAGTGAGCGAAAGGTCGCAGACTTTCGTTTGGTCCGCTCGCACTGCGTGTGAGCCTGCTGTCAAGGAGAGCCCCGTGCCATTGTCACCCCACCCCCTCCGGCCGACCGTCGATGTCTGGAACTGGCAGATGCAGGGCTTGTGCCGCGGTGTCGACTCGTCGGTGTTCTTCTCGCCCGACGGTGAACGGGGCCGAGCGCGGTACCAGCGGGAGTCGAAGGCCAAGGAGATGTGCCATCGGTGCCCGGTCATCGAGCAGTGCCGTGAGCACGCGCTCACGATGGGCGAACCCTACGGGGTGTGGGGTGGGATGTCGGTCGCCGAGCGGGAGAAGTACGTGCAGTCCCGGAGACGAAAGATCGCGAGCTGATCCGGGTCTTCTTCCGGCACCGACATTTCGTCGGTGCCGGTTCACGTCTGCGGGTCCCCGGAGGACTCGGCACTGCCGCCCGCATGGGGTTCGGCCCGGGCGTGGAGTCCGACCAGACTGAGCACATGATGGGCGGTGGTGCCCGGTGGGGCCACCAGGGTGACTGCGGTGTGTTGCCTGGCCGCGCGGTCCCGGGCCGTCGAGAGCAACGAGACCCCGGCGGAGCCGAGATGGGTGACCTCGCTCAGATCCACTGTCACCGAGAGTGTTCCGCCGCGTGATGCCGTGTCGAGGTATCCCTTCAGGATGGGGCGGTGTCGATGTCGACATCCCCCCGCACCGCGAGGCGACCGGGTGTGGTCTCGTCGACGGCGAAGTCGCGCGGAGGATCGGGACGACCGACGATCGCGCCGTCGGTGAATTCGGTGACGACGCGGGCGCTGCGGGTGAGCCGGAACGTCACCGTCGCAGTCGTGCCCGTGTCGTCGCAGTCGATGCGGAGATCGTCGGCGAAGAGCCGGACCATCGTCAGCCCGCGGCCGCGCCTGCCCGGCAACCGGTGGGAATCCGGGGTTTTCGCGGGGTCCTTCCAGCGGCCCCGGTCCCGTACCCGGATCCGGAGGCAGCCGTCGGCGTCGAGAATGCCGCCGATCTCGACCGGGGTGTGCTCGGCGGCGGTGTCGGGATAGGCGTGCTCGACGACGTTGGACACGAGTTCGGAGACCGCGTGCTCGACGGCCACGGTTCCCGCATCGTCGGCCCCGATGCGCACGAGCCAGTGCCGCAGCGCCGCCCGCGCGGCCTTCGGCGCCTCCCGGTCGGCGCGCAGGTGAAGATGCAGGGGATCCGGCATCGCCGTCCGCTGAGCGGCGACGATGGTCACGTCGTCGCTGTATCCGGTTTCCCGGAGCAGGAATTCGAGGATTTCCCCGCACACCCGATCCACCGTCCGGGCGCGTGTGTCCGGGATCGGGAACGAGCGGCCGGTCACGCTCAGGGCCGCCCGCTCCGCGAGTTCGGCGGTGCTCACCGGGGGCGGCCGGCCGGGACGCTCGATCAACCCGTCCGTGTAGAGCAGCACGACGTCGCCGGTAGCAAGGATGTCGGTGGCGACGGGGAACGTCGAGCCGGTGCCGATCGGCGTCGCGCCCGAGGGGGACAGGTAGCGCACCGCCCCCGCCGGGCTCGCCACCAGCGGCGGGGGATGCCCGCCGGTGCAGTAGCAGACTCGGCCGGTGGCGGTGTCGAGCACGACGACACAGACCGTCGCGGTGCGGGCGCCGGGGACGTGCGCCGAGAAGGCGTCGAGAGTGGACAGGGCGCCGGTGACGTCTGCACCCGCGAGGATCTGCTGGCGCAGCACCGCCCGGAGTTGTCCCATCACGGCGGCGGCCTCGACGCCGTGCCCGACGACGTCCCCGGTGATGAGCGCGAGCTCGCCGTTCGGGAGGGCCAGCGCGTCGAACCAGTCGCCGCCGGCGGCCGTGTCCTCCGCGGCGACCAGGTAGGCCGCCGCCACCTCGGCTCCCGGCACGACCGGAACGGACGGCGCCAGCAGGGCGTGCTGCATCACCGTCACCGCGTCGCGGGCTTGCTCGTACTTCTCCGACATCAGCTGGGCCCGGGCCTCGGCGACGTGCCTGGCCAGGACGCTCTCGGTCACGTCGGAGGCGAAGAAGAGCAGGCCGGCGACGCCGCAGCCGGGGTCGCGGCAGGGAGCGATGGTGAAGTCGAAGTAGCGCTCGCGCACTACTCCGCTACCGTCGGTGTCGATCTGCATGCGCCAGTCCTTGGCGGTCTCGGCGACGCCGGTCGCCGCCACCCGGTCGAGCAGTTCGAAGAACTGCTGACCCTCGAGTTCGGGGACGACCTCGCGCACCGGCCGGCCGAGGAGATCGTCCCGGCCGAGGAGCGCACGGTAGGCGGCATTGGTCGCGACGTACACATGATCGTGTCCCTGCCACGCCCCGAGAGCGAACGGCAGCGCCTCGAACACGCGGAGAACCGTGTCCGGCTCTCCGGTGCCGAGAACAGGTCCTCGTCGTCCGGCATGACGTGTACCTTCTTCGGTCCCCGCGGTGCGGCGTCACCTTCAGTTCTATACCCCGTCGGGGCTTCGGTACAGCGGCGTGCCCGCCGGTGCGGTTCGTCAGCGCATCTCTCCGGCGCCGACGTACGGGTTCAGGCTGGCGAGCGGTTTGCCTTCGGCGAAACGCGAATACCGGAAGTTGGTGCCGTCGACGGCGGGGTCGCTGCTGATGCCGTCGAGCAGGAGGTCGGCGGCGAGCCGGCCGACGGCGGGGGAGATCTTGTAACCGTGGCCGCTGAAGCCCACGAGCAGGAACAGTCCCGGCGCCGGGGACGGGCCGATGATCGGGTTGTAGTCGGGTGTGGTGTCGTAGCATCCCGCATATGACGAGGCGAGTCGCGGATCGGGCATGGCGGGCAGCAGCCGGTCGAGCTTCGCGACGGCGGATTCCACGAACGGGTCGTCGGCGCGATTGACGTAGTCGTCCGGGTCCGCCCATTCCGGCGCGGAGTGGTCGCTGTTGCCCACCAGCAGGTCCCCGTTGGGCTCGCGGCGGATGTACTGGAGATTCACCAGGTCGGAGAAGGTGGGTATGTCGGGGGTGGGTTCGCCCTGGTCGACGAGCAGCAGTTGTTCCCGCTGGGCCCGGATCGGGAGGTCCACGCCGGCGGTCGCGCCGAGTGCCGGTGACCACACGCCGGTCGCGAGCACGACGGTGCCCGCGTGGATTTCGGAGCCGTCCGCGAGCTGCACCCCGTAGACCTCGCCGCCCTCGCGCTGCAGGAGGGAGGTGACGGGGGTGCTCTGGCGCACTCGCACGCCGAGGCTTCGGGCGCGGGTGCCGTAGGCCATTCCGGTCATGTAGGCGTCGCCGTGGCCGCCGAGGGGTTCGTACGCGAAGGCTGCGAAGGGATCGAGGGCGATCCCTGGTAGCAGGCGGCGGACCTCGTCGGCGTCGATCGTCTCGACGGGCACTCCGAGAGCGCGGTGCATCTCGACGTTGGCGGCGAGCGGGGCGGTGTTCTCGGGCCCGACGCCGACGACGTATCCGGTCTGCCGGAAGCCGATGTCGGCGCCGAAGATCGCCTCGGCTTCGGAGAACACCTGCACGCCGTGCCAGGCCATCGCGGCCAGCGACGGAACGCCGTAGTGGCAGCGGACGATGCCGCTGGACTTGCCGGTCATGCCGGAGCACATCGTCCCGCGTTCCAGCACCAGGACGTCCGTTTCGCCGCGCTCGGCGAGAGACCAGGCCGCAGCCAGGCCCTCGAGTCCGCCGCCGACGATGACGATGTTCGCGGTTTCGGTCATCGTGTTTCCTCACAGCTCGCACTTGGTAGTTTCTTACAGAGAAACATTGTTGCATCAAATGAAACATCGGTCACCCGCTCGGTGTGACAACGGCGTAAAACCTGCTGGGCGGCAACGATGCTCCTTCGAGGCCGGTAGCCTCGTCCGCATGGCCCCTGTCGTCCGCCCGGTCACCCGACGGGACATACCGGTCTTCGCCCGCACCCTCGCCGACGCGTTCTTCGACGATCCGGTGATGATGTGGATGTGGCCCGACGACGAGCGCCGGCGCCGAGGTCTGCCCCGCATGTTCGCCGTCGAGGCGAGGCATCACCTGCTGTCGCACGGCGGACTCGAGATCGCCGAGGGGCCGGACGGGTCCGCCGGGGGCGCGACCATGTGGGCGCCGCCGGGTCGCTGGAAAGCCACGGGGTGGCGGTCCGTGCTGGTCACGGCGGGGATGATCCGTGCGCTCGGGAGCCGGGCCCGCGTCGGCGCCGAGGTCGACGGCGCGCTCGACGATGCGCACCCGGCCGAGCCGCACTGGTACCTCTCCGCCATCGGAACCGGAAATGCCGCGCGTGGTGGGGGTTTCGGAAAGGCGCTGCTGCGTTCGCGGCTGGACCGCTGTGACGCCGACGGGGTGCCCGCGTATCTCGAGTCGAGCAAGGAGAAGAACATCTCCTATTACGAACGGTTCGGGTTCCGGGTCACCGGCGAGATCGCCGTCCCGAACGGTGGGCCGACCCTGTGGAAGATGTGGCGCGAACCCGTCACGCCGTGACCCGGCGGATCCCTTGATATGCAAGCAGTCGCTTGCATATAGTCGGTGTCTGTGAGTGATGTCTCGCGGATCGCCGCAGGACCGAACTGCGCATGCGAAGCCCCGGCCCGGCTCGGGGGTACGGGGTGAGCGCGCCCCTCGAGCGTCCGAACGCGGTGGACGGTCACGGCCGCAGGACCGGCGAATGGGCGGAGCCCGACCCGCACGGCGGGCTGATGGTGGGCACTTACGTCGACGGCGAGCGTCACGGGACGTGGCGGCACTTCTCCGCCGGTGGGGCGCTACGTTCCGAGGGTGGTTACGACCGCGGCGTCCTGCACGGTCCCTGGACCTGGTACCGCGCCACCGGCGGTCTGCTGCAGCGCGGTGCATTCGCCCACGGTGACAAGCACGGCCACTGGGAACGCTGGACGGCGGCGGGGACACTCGTCGACAGCGGACACTGGGAGCACGGCAGGAAGACCGGCGAGTGGACCTACTACGACACCGACGGGAGCATCAGGAAGACGACCACCCACCGGCCGAGGTCGCCGCGCGGGTGACCGCCCGGATGGCTCTCGGGAAGGAAGCAGACGATGGACCGGCAGGAGGTCGACCGTGGGGCCTGTGCACATGCGGCGCCGGCGAGGGCGCAGACCGCAGTGCCGGTCGGCAGGGGCATTCGCCGTCCGAAACGGCAGTGCCGGCTCCCCGGTGACAGCCCCGGCGCGCACTACCCTCGGGCACCATGACCGCATTCGACGACCTCGACGACTATCTGGCTCTCCCGCGCGTCACCGCGCTCGCGCTGGCGCCGGACGGGAACCGTGTCGTGATCGCCCAGTCCACCCCGGACGAGGAGGGGACGGGGTACGTCGGGGCGTTGTGGGAGGTCGACCCGCACGGACAGGAGCCCGCCCGGCGGCTCACGTGGGGCGCGAAGGGCGAGTCGGGCCCCGTCTTCACCGCCACCGGTGACCTGCTGTTCACCGCCGCCCGGACCGACGGGACGGACGGCGACGGCGCCCCGGCCGCACTGTGGCGGCTGCCGGCAGCCGGTGGCGAAGCGCAGCGCGTGGTCTCCCGCAAGGGCGGGGTACGCGCAGTGCACGCGGCGCGGGCCGCCGACCGGATCGTGGTGACGGCGGACGTGCTCGGCCGCACCGACGGCGACGACCAACGGATCCGGGACGCCCGCAAGAAGCACAAGATCTCCGCCGTGTTGCACACCGGATACCCGATCCGGCACTGGGATCACGACCTCGGGCCGGCCGAGCCGCACCTGCTCGCCCTCGCGGACGGCCCCGACGCGCCGCTGTCGGACCTGACCCCGGGACCCGGGGGCGCGCTGCACGAGGCCACCCTCGACCTCGCCCCGGACGGCACGTTCGTCGTCACCACCTGGTCGGTGCCCGGAGCACTCGCATCCCGCCGCACCACCCTGGTGCGCATCGACACCGACACCGGACTGCGCACGGTCCTCGTCGACGACGAGACCGCCGACGTGTTCGCTCCCGCGATCTCACCGGACGGCACCCGGGTCGCGTTCCTGCACGAGACGCACTCCGACCCCGAGACCGCGCCGAGAATCACGCTGCGGCTGTTCGATCTTCGTTCGGGGGACACGACGCTCCTGGTGCCCGGGTGGGACCGGTGGCCGACGTCCGTCGTCTGGCGTCCCGACTCCCGAGCGCTGCTCGTGACCGCCGACGAACACGGCCGCGCGCCGATCTTCCAGGTCGCGTTGTGGGCCGACGTTCCCACCCCGTTGACCACCGACCCGGCCGCCTACACCGACCTGCGCGTCGCACCCGACGGAACGTGCGTCTACGCCCTGCGCGCGGCCTACGACGCCCCGCCGCACCCGGTGCGGATCCCGCTGGACGGCTCCGGCGCCGTCACCGCTCTGCGCGCTCCCGCCGAGCTACCGGACCTCCCCGGCCGTCTCACGGAACTGACCACGGCCGCCGACGACGGCACCCCGCTGCGGGCCTGGCTGGCCCTGCCGGCCACCGCCGATCCCGACGCCCCCGCGCCGCTGCTGCTGTGGATCCACGGTGGCCCCCTCGGCTCCTGGAACACCTGGTCGTGGCGATGGAACCCGTGGCTGCTCGTCGCCCGCGGCTACGCCGTGCTGCTCCCGGATCCCGCCCTGTCCTCCGGATACGGGCAGGACTTCGTCCAGCGCGGGTGGGGCAGATGGGGCAAGGAGCCCTATACCGACCTGATGGCGCTGACCGACGCCGCGATCGAACTCCCCGTGATCGACGCCGACCGCACCGCCGCGATGGGCGGCTCCTTCGGCGGATACATGGCCAACTGGGTGGCCGGGCACACCGACCGCTTCCGGGCGATCGTCACCCACGCGAGCCTGTGGGCTCTCGACCAGTTCGGACCCACCACGGACTCGGCCTGGTACTGGGCTCGGGAGATGACCCCCGAGATGGCGGTGGAGAACTCACCCCACCTGTACGTCGCCGACATCGTCACCCCCATGCTGGTGATCCACGGCGACAAGGACTACCGCGTGCCGATCGGGGAGGGCCTGCGACTGTGGTACGAACTGCTGTCCGAGTCGGGGGCACCCGCCGCCGAGGACGGCTCCACCGTGCACCGCTTCCTCTACTTCCCCGACGAGAACCACTGGGTGCTCGGCCCCCAGCACACGAAGATCTGGTACGAGGTGGTCGAGGCGTTCCTCTCCGAACACGTACTCGCGCGTCCCCGGGCGCTGCCCGAGGTGCTGGGCTGAACCGAACCCGCAGGCCGGCGGCCCCGATCCGGGTCCGTGGGGCGTGTTCAGGCGGTTTGCCTCCGCTGACTACGATTGCGGGGTGACCAGTGCGCCAGAGAACCACCAGAACCCCGCCGACGCCCTCCCCAAGAGCTGGGACCCCAGCGCCGTAGAGGACGAGCTGTACCAGGGCTGGGTGGACGCCGGTTACTTCGCCGCCGATCCGTCCAGCGACAAGCCCGGTTACTCGATCGTGCTGCCGCCGCCGAACGTCACCGGCAGCCTGCACATGGGTCACGCACTCGACCACACCCTCATGGACGCGCTCTCGCGCCGCAGACGCATGCAGGGCTACGAGGTGCTGTGGCTGCCCGGCATGGACCACGCCGGCATCGCCACCCAGACCGTCGTCGAGAAGCAGCTCGCGGTGGACGGGAAGACCAAGGAGGACTTCGGTCGCGAACTGTTCGTCGACAAGGTCTGGGACTGGAAGCGCGAATCCGGCGGCACCATCCAGGGGCAGATGCGCCGTATCGGGGACGGCGTCGACTGGTCCCGCGACCGGTTCACCATGGACGAGGGACTCTCGCGGGCCGTGCAGACGATGTTCAAACGGCTCTACGACGACGGGCTGATCTACCGCGCCGAGCGACTGGTGAACTGGTCGCCCGTGCTGCAGACCGCGATCTCCGACATCGAGGTCAAGTTCGAGGAGGTCGAGGGCGAACTCGTCTCGTTGCGCTACGGCTCCCTGAACGACGCCGAGCCGCACGTGATCGTCGCCACCACCCGGGTCGAGACCATGCTCGGTGACACCGCCGTCGCGGTGCACCCGGACGACGAGCGCTACAAGCACCTGGTCGGCACCACCCTCGAGCACCCCCTCACCGGCCGGCGGATCCCCGTGATCGCCGACGAGTACGTCGACCCCGAATTCGGCACCGGCGCCGTCAAGATCACCCCCGCCCACGATCCCAACGACTTCGAGATGGGCGTGCGGCACAACCTGCCGATGCCCACCATCATGGACAAGGCCGGCCGGATCGCCGACACCGGAACGCCATTCGACGGCATGGACCGGTTCGAGGCGCGGGTCCGGGTGCGCGAGGCGCTGGCCGAGCAGGGGCGGGTCGTCGCCGAGAAGCGTCCCTACCTGCACAGCGTCGGTCATTCCGAGCGCAGCGGCGAGACGATCGAGCCCCGGCTGTCGATGCAGTGGTGGGTCAAGGTCGATGCGCTCGCCAAGGCTGCGGGCGACGCGGTCCGCAACGGCGACACCGTGATCCACCCGGCCAGCCAGGAGCCGCGCTGGTTCGCGTGGGTCGACGACATGCACGACTGGTGCATCTCGCGGCAGTTGTGGTGGGGTCACCGCATCCCGATCTGGTACGGCCCGGACGGCGAGGTCGCGTGCTTCGGACCGGACGAGACCGCCCCCGAGGGCTGGGAACAGGATCCCGACGTCCTCGACACCTGGTTCTCCTCGGGCCTGTGGCCCTTCTCCACGATGGGCTGGCCGGACAAGACGCCGGAGCTCGAGAAGTTCTATCCCACCAGCGTTCTCGTCACCGGATACGACATCCTGTTCTTCT
This sequence comes from Rhodococcus sp. GXMU-t2271, assembly GCF_041414735.1. Classification (NCBI taxonomy): domain Bacteria; kingdom Bacillati; phylum Actinomycetota; class Actinomycetes; order Mycobacteriales; family Nocardiaceae; genus Rhodococcus; species Rhodococcus sp. GXMU-t2271. The sequence goes on along the minus strand of NZ_JAUIZP010000027.1, from coordinate 208,413 downwards.
GGGTGGCCCGGATGATGATGTTCGGCCTGTACGTGGCGAACGACGAGGCGATCACCGCCGGCGGGAAGTCCGGCGTCCAGGTGCCGTTCAAGGACCTGTTCCTGCACGGCCTCGTGCGCGACCAGTTCGGCAAGAAGATGTCCAAGTCGCGCGGCAACGGCATCGATCCGCTGGACTGGGTGGAGCGGTACGGCGCCGACGCGCTGCGCTTCACCCTGGCCCGCGGCGCGAACCCGGGTAGCGACCTCGCCGTGGGCGAGGACCACGCGCAGTCCTCCCGCAACTTCGCCAACAAGCTGTTCAACGCGACCAAGTTCGCCCTCATGAACGGCGCGGTCGTCACCGAGCTCCCGGCGCGCGCTGCCCTCACCGACGCGGACCGGTGGATCCTCGACCGGCTCGAGCGGGTCCGCGCCGACGTCGACGAGGCGTTCGAGCGCTTCGAATTCTCCAAGGCGTGCGAGGCGCTCTACCACTTCGCGTGGGACGAGGTGTGCGACTGGTATCTCGAGCTCGCCAAGGTGCAGCTGGCCGACGGCAGCGAGTACGCGCAGGGCACCAAGGCGGTCCTCGGTAACGTTCTCGACCAGCTGCTCCGTCTGCTGCATCCGGTGATCCCGTTCGTCACCGAAACCCTCTGGAAGGTGCTCACCGGCGGCGAATCCGTGGTCGTCGCGTCCTGGCCGAGCGCCACCGGCGTCGAGCCCGACGTTGACTCCGCGCGTCGCATCGAGGATCTGCAGAAGCTCGTCACCGAGGTCCGCCGTTTCCGCAGCGACCAGGGCCTCAAGCCGTCGCAGAAGGTCGCCGCGCGCCTCGCCGAGATCGACGCAGCCGACCTGGCCGCGCAGGTGCCGGCCGTACGGTCACTCGCGCGGCTGACCGAGCCGGGGGAGGAGTTCGCCGCCACCGCCGCCATCGAGGTGCGCCTGTCCGGTGCCACCGTCACCGTGGAACTGGACACCTCCGGCACCGTCGACGTGGCGGCCGAGCGGGCCCGCCTGGGCAAGGACCTCGCGGTCGCAGAGAAGGAACTCGCGGGCACGTCCGCCAAGCTCGGCAACGAGGCTTTCCTCGCCAAGGCGCCCGCGGCGGTCGTGGAGAAGATCACCGCCCGCAGACAGATCGCGGAGGAGGAGATCGCGCGGATCACCGCGCGCCTGCAGGAACTGGGGTCGGCGTGAGCGAGGACCGGTCCGCGGCCACCCCGGCGAAGCCGTCGCCGGTCGACCTGGCCGAGCTGACCCTGGTCGAGGCCGAACTCGACAAGCGCTGGCCCGAAACGAAGATCGAGCCTTCGCTGACCCGGATCGCGGCGCTGATGGATCTGCTCGGATCCCCGCAGCGCAGCTATCCGGCCATCCAGATCGCCGGCACGAACGGTAAGACGTCGGTGAGCCGGATGATCGACGCCCTGCTGACCCGGTTGCACCGGCGCACCGGCCGCACCACGAGCCCGCACCTGCAGCTGGCCACGGAGCGCATCAGCATCGACGGGGCGCCGGTCTCCCCGCGCACCTACGTCGACACCTATCGCGAACTCGAGCCGTACGTCGCGATGATCGACGCACAGTCGCAGGCCGCGGGCGGCCCGGCGATGAGCAAGTTCGAGGTGACCACGGCCATGGCATTCGCCGCGTTCGCCGAGGCCCCCGTCGACGTCGCCGTCGTCGAGGTGGGACTCGGTGGCACCTGGGACGCCACCAACGTCGTCGATGCGCAGGTCGCGGTCATCACCCCGATCGGGCTCGACCACACCGAATACCTCGGACCCGACCTCACGACGATCGCGGGGGAGAAGGCCGGGATCATCAAGAAGGCACCCGACGACGGGCTCGTGCCCCGCGACACCGTCGCAATCCTGGCCCAGCAGGAACCCGAGGTGATGGAGGTGCTGCTGCGCCGGGCCGTGGAAGCGGATGCCGCTGTCGCGCGCGAAGGCTCCGAGTTCCAGGTCCTGGCCCGGCGCATCGCCGTAGGCGGGCAGCAACTCGAGCTGCAAGGCCTCGGCGGGGTGTACACCGACATCTTCCTGCCGCTGCACGGCGAGCACCAGGCCCGCAACGCCTCGCTCGCGCTCGCCGCCGTGGAGGCGTTCTTCGGTGCCGGCGCCGACCGGCAGCTCGACGCCGACGCGGTGCGCGCGGCGTTCGCCTCGGTGCTCAACCCGGGCCGGCTCGAACGGGTGCGCAGCGCTCCGACGGTGTTCCTCGACGCCGCCCACAACCCCCACGGTGCGAAGGCTCTCGCTGCCGCCCTCGCCGACGAGTTCGACTTCCGCAAGCTGGTCGGGGTGGTGTCGGTGATGGCCGACAAGGATGTGCCCGGTCTGCTCGACGCCCTCGAGCCGGTGTTCGACGAGATCGTCGTGACCCACAACGGCTCGCCGCGGGCGATGGACGTCGACGAGCTCTCCGACCTGGCCGTGGCACGGTTCGGCGACGAACGCGTGGTCGTCGCGCCGACACTGCCCGACGCCCTCGAGACCGCCATCGCCATCGCCGAGGAGGTCGCCGAGCCGGGTGAGGCAGTATCGGGGGCGGGTGTCGTGGTCACCGGTTCGGTGGTGACCGCCGGCGCCGCCCGCACTCTCCTCGGAAAGGACCCCGCGTGAGCGAGGCAGCTGACAACTCCGCCGCATCGCCGGACCGGGACTCCGCCGTCCGGCCCCCCGCGAAGGACCCGTGGAAGGGGCTGCGGGGCGTCATGGCCGGCACGCTCGTCCTCGAAGCCATCGTGGTCCTGCTGGTGCTGCCGGTCGTCGCGGTCGTCGGTGGGGGACTCACGTGGCTCTCGGGTGGCTACATCGTGCTCCTCGCCGTCGCGATGATCGCGGGCGCCGGGCTGCAGGGCCGGCTCTGGGCGCTCCGGTACAACCTCGCGCTGCAGGTGCTGACCCTGCTGGGGTTCTTCGTCGACCTCTCGCTCGGCATCGTCGGCGTGATCTTCAGCGTGGTGTGGGGCTACATCCTGTACCTGCGCAAGGACATGAAGGACCGCGAGGCGCGGGGCCTGCTACCGGGGCAGCGGGGCTGACCACTACGCTGTGCGCGTGACTGAGCGGACCCTGGTACTGATCAAGCCCGACGGCGTGGCCCGTCGTCATGTCGGCGAGATCCTCTCGCGCATCGAGCGCAAGGGACTCGACATCGTGGCACTCGAGCTGCGCACCGCCACCGAGGAGGTGGCCGCCGCCCACTACGCCGAGCACGAGGGCAAACCCTTCTATCCCGGCCTGATCGAGTTCATCACCGCGCGGCCGCTGGTCGCGGCGGTCCTCGAGGGGCCCCGGGCCATCGCCGCATTCCGCCAGCTCGCGGGCGGCACCGACCCCGTCGAGAAGGCCGTACCCGGTTCCATCCGCGGTGATCTCGGGCTCGACGCCGGAGAGAACCTGGTGCACGGTTCCGACTCGGTGGAGTCGGCCGAGCGTGAGATCGCTCTGTGGTTCCCGGCCCTCGCCGGGTCCTGATTCATCCGTCGACCTACGTGCCACGGCGCCCTTCGGGGCGCCGTTGGCGTGTTCACGGACCTCTGTGTGGGATACTGAGGTAGGTCGCTCCGCTTCGGAGTGTTGCGGAACGACCGAACGACATCACGGATCGATGCCCGACATCGCTGTGACCGGGGACGCAGGAGACACCTCGCCCGGTTGCACGCTGGATGCACCGGCGCTCGATCCGCGATCCAGCCAGGCACCGCTCGGCCGTGCAGTGAAAACGGGCACCGGACGACCGTGCGATGCGAGACCGCACATCTCGCGCCTCCCGGTGCGAGCCCACACAGACAGCGCCCCCGCGTGGCCGCGTCACATCGCTCGAGACGAGGATGGACGCGCCCGGGGGCCCGAGGAGACCTACGTGGCCGACCAAGCGCCGCCGAACGACACTTCCATCGATGAGGGCACCGTGGTGCTGCCGCCGAAGATGCGCGTGCACGCCCTCGCCAAACTGCTCGGCCTCACGAGCAAGCAGGTCATGGCGAAGGCCGCCGACCTCGGCACCGAATTGCGCAGTGCCCACTCGAGCTTGCAGCGCGACCTCGCCGAACAGATCCGCGCCGCTCTCGGTGCGCCCGCCGAGACCGGCGCGGAAGCCGCACCGGAACCGGTGGGGGAGGTGCCCGAGGTGCCTGCCGAGACCGCCGAGGTTCCCGCCGCCGAGGTTCCCGCCGGAGAGCCGGCCGTCGCGGCGGAGGCCGCGGTCGAGGACACCACCGCTCAGGAACCCGCCGCGCCGCCCGCGGCTCCGACTCTGTTCACCGGCGTGGAACAGGAGACCCCGGTGTTCACCGCGCCGGAACCGAGCGCCGTCGAACCCGTCGTCAGCGCGCCGTTGTTCCTGCAGCCGGAAGTCACCGCCCCCGCCGAGGCGGCGCCGCGTCGCCGCCGGTCCCGCCGGGCGGCCGAGGCACCCGAACCCAGCGTCGCCGAGGAGGTCACCGAGGAGACCGCGGCGGCGGAACCGGGCGAGGAGGCCGCCGAGGAGGAGCCGCGCCGTCGCCGTCGTGGCCGACGCGGCCGTGGCCGTGGGCGCGGCGAGCAGGCCGAGACGCCGGAGGAGACCACCCCCGAGGAAACGTCCCCTGCAGAGACCGCCGCCGAGGAGGGCGCTGCTCCGGAGAAGGGCGAGGGACCGGAAGCAGAGCCCGAGGAGCCGGCGACGGAAGAGGTCGCGACCGCCGAGCCGAGCGCCGAGCAGGCCGAAGGCGAGCAGGCCGAAGGCGAGCAGGCCGAGGGCGAGCAGAAGGAGTCCGAGCTGCGCGAGGGCGAGGAGGAGTCCGCAGAAGGGCCGTCCCGTCGTCGCCGCCGCCGTCGTCGCCGCAAGGGCAGCGCGGACGGCGCCGACACCGCGGTCGAGGACGACTCGGTCCCCACCGTCGTCCACGAACGTGAGCCGCGGTCCAAGACACGCGCCGCCAAGGACGAGGTTCAGGGCATCACCGGTTCCACCCGGCTCGAGGCCAAGCGCCAGCGCCGCCGCGACGGCCGGGACGCAGGCCGCCGTCGGCCGCCCATCCTCACCGAGTCGGAATTCCTCGCCCGCCGCGAGTCCGTCGACCGCGTCATGGTGGTGCGGGAGAAGGCCGGTGACACCGCGAACCCCGGAAACATCACGCAGGTCGCGGTCCTCGAGGACGGTGTCCTGGTCGAGCACTTCGTGACCAGCGCCGGCTCCGGTTCGATGGTCGGCAACATCTTCCTCGGCCGCGTCCAGAACGTGCTTCCCTCGATGGAGGCAGCGTTCATCGACATCGGCCGGGGCCGCAACGGCGTCCTCTACGCCGGCGAGGTCAACTGGGAGGCCGCCGGGCTCGGTGGCAACTCGCGCAAGATCGAGCAGGCCCTCAAGCCGGGCGACCGCGTGCTCGTGCAGGTCAGCAAGGACCCGGTCGGGCACAAGGGTGCCCGGCTCACCACGCAGATCAGTCTCGCCGGCCGATTCCTGGTGTACGTGCCGGGCGGCTCGTCGACCGGCATCAGCCGCAAGCTGCCCGACACCGAGCGCAAGCGGCTCAAGGAGATCCTGCGAGAGGTCGTCCCGGCCGAGGCCGGTGTGATCATCCGTACTGCGGCGGAGGGCGTGAGCGAGGACGAACTCGCCCGCGACGTACAGCGCCTGCAGACGCAGTGGGCGTCGATCGAGGAGCAGGCCGCCAAGCTCGAGGCCGACGGTTCGGGACAGCCGAAGACCCTCTACGAAGAGCCCGACCTGCTGGTCAAGGTGATTCGTGACCTGTTCAACGAGGACTTCTCCAAGCTCGTCATCGAGGGTGGGAACGCCTGGAGCACTGTCGAGAACTACATCCGCACCGTCGCCCCGGACATGCTGCCCCGCGTGGAGCGGCACGATTCCGAGTCGGGTGGGCGTGACGTCTTCGCCGCCCACCGCATCGACGAGCAACTCGCCAAGGCGCTCGATCGCAAGGTGTGGCTGCCGTCCGGCGGCACTCTCGTCATCGATCGCACCGAGGCGATGACGGTCGTCGACGTCAACACCGGCAAGTTCACCGGCGCCGGGGGCAACCTCGAAGAGACCGTCACACGCAACAACCTCGAGGCAGCCGAGGAGATCGTGCGGCAGATGCGCCTGCGCGACATCGGCGGCATGATCGTCGTGGACTTCATCGACATGGTGCTCGAGTCGAACCGGGACCTGGTGCTGCGGCGCCTGACCGAGGCGCTCGGCCGGGACCGCACCCGTCACCAGGTCTCCGAGGTGACCTCGCTGGGACTCGTGCAGATGACGCGCAAGCGGCTCGGAACGGGGCTCGTGGAGGCGTTCTCCACCACCTGCGAGCACTGCCACGGACGCGGCATCCTCGTGCACAGCGAACCCGTCGAGGTCGCCGCGGCCGAGGACGGTGGCCGGCCCGCGCGCGGCGAGAGCGGCTCCCGTCGCCGCCGCGGCCGTGATCGGGGCACCCAGCCGGAACCGGCGACGACCGAGGCGGCCGTGTCCCAGCCGGCCCCCGAGGCGCCGGTGGTGGACGCGACCGTCAAGCGCGCCCACCCGGTCGCTCTGGCGATGGCCGCGCATCACGGCAACCACGACGAACACCCGACCGAATCCGGAGCCGAGCCGGCGGAGGCAGTTCCGACAGAGGCAGTTCCGACGAAGGCAGTTCCGACGAAGGCAGGGCCGACGACGGCAGGGCCGACGACGGCAGGGCCGACGAAGGCAGCGCCGACGAAGGCAGCGCCGGCGGAGACGCCCACCGAAGCCGTGTCGGCCGAAGCCGCGCCGGCCCCGGTGGCCGAACCGCGCGAGGCGCGGCCGGCCGAAGCGCCGGAGGCCGGCACGCAGCCCGCCGAGCCGGCGGCCCGTCGCCGTCGCCGGGTCTCGCGGGCCGCTGCGGCTCCGACGGGCGACGGCACCGGCACGGTCTTCGTGGTGCCGACACCGGCCCCGGAGCCCGTGGCCGTGGCCACCGCGCCGGCCGGTGACAGCGCCGAGCCGGTGACTGTTCGACGGCCACGTCGTCGCCGGGCCGCGGGCCGGCCTGCCGGCCCGCCGGTCGAAGCACAGGCATGAGGTCGAACCGGGCCCGACTGCGGCCGGGCCCGGTTTGACCCTGGCAGTCACCTTCCCGTAATCTTGGTCAGTCGCTACTCGGCGATACGGCCCTGCTGCGCCCGATGCGGGATTGTGGCGGCCCCGAGTCAGCAACCACCAGACCAGTCGCGCTGCACACCGTGGCGCGAGCACGTTCGAACTAGCAAGGGGTAGCCGTCCGATGGCAACGTACGCGATCGTCAAGACCGGCGGTAAGCAGTACAAGGTCGCTGAGGGCGATCTCGTCAAGGTCGAGAAGATCGAGGGTGAGCCCGGCACTGCTGTCTCGCTTGCTCCGGTCCTCGTCGTCGACGGAGCCGAGCTGACCACCGACGCCGACAAGCTGGCGCAGGTCACGGTCACCGGCGAGATCGTCGAGCACACCAAGGGCCCGAAGATCCGCATCCACAAGTTCAAGAACAAGACCGGCTACCACAAGCGCCAGGGTCACCGTCAGAAGCTGACGGTCCTGAAGGTCACCGGCATCAAGTAATTCGGGCTTCCGCTTCAAACCCCAGGAGGGTTCGTCATGGCACACAAGAAGGGTGCATCCAGCTCCCGCAACGGTCGCGATTCGAACGCCAAGCGTCTCGGCGTCAAGCGCTTCGGCGGCCAGGCCGTCAGCGCCGGTGAGATCCTGGTGCGCCAGCGTGGCACCCACTTCCACCCCGGCGTGAACGTCGGTCGTGGCGGCGACGACACGCTCTTCGCGCTCGCTGCCGGTGCCGTCGAGTTCGGTACCAAGCGTGGTCGCAAGACGGTCAACATCGTTCCGGTCGCGGCAGACGCCTGATCTGCCGTCCGAATCGGACACCGCGAAGGTCTCCTTCGCACATACTCCCAGTAGGGGCGGACCAGGGTCGCACACCCGGGTCCGCCCCTACTGTTTTCGGACCATCGGTAACGCGGTGGCCCCGGCACGACTCCGGTGCTCCCGGCACATCGGGAGCACCGGCCGACACAACAGTTCCACCATTCGACGGAGGTCCACCCATGTCCCGCTTCATCGACCGGGTGGTGCTGCACGTCACCGCCGGCAAGGGTGGTAACGGCTGCGCCTCCGTCCACCGGGAGAAGTTCAAGCCGCTCGGCGGCCCCGACGGGGGCAACGGCGGGAACGGTGGCAACGTCGTGCTCGAGGTGGACGAGGGTGTCCACACCCTCCTCGACTTCCACTTCCACCAGCACGCGAAAGCCACGAACGGCACCCAGGGCGCGGGCAGCAACCGCGACGGCGCCAACGGCGGCGACCTCGTGCTGAAGGTGCCCGACGGCACCGTCGTGCTCGACAAGGACGGCCGGATCCTGGCCGACATGGTCGGCGCCGGCACCCGCTTCGTCGCCGCGCACGGCGGCCGCGGAGGTCTCGGCAATGCGGCGCTGGCTTCGAAGGCCCGCAAGGCCCCCGGCTTCGCCCTGCTCGGCGAGGAGGGGGAGGAGCGCGACCTCGTCCTCGAGCTCAAGTCCGTCGCGGACGTCGGGCTGGTCGGGTTCCCGTCCGCGGGCAAGTCGTCCCTGGTGTCGGTGCTCTCCGCGGCGAAGCCGAAGATCGCCGACTATCCGTTCACCACGCTCGTCCCCAACCTCGGAGTCGTGCAGTCGGGCGACACCACGTTCACCGTCGCCGATGTGCCGGGCCTGATCCCCGGTGCCAGCGAGGGCCGCGGGCTCGGCCTGGATTTCCTACGACACCTCGAGCGGTGCGCTGTGCTGGCCCACGTCGTCGACTGCGCCACGCTCGAGCCGGGTCGCGACCCGATCTCCGACATCGATGCACTCGAGGCCGAGCTGGCCGCCTACCGGCCGGCACTGTCCGGTGACAGCAGCCTGGGCGACCTCGCCGACCGTCCCCGCATCGTCATCCTGAACAAGGCCGACGTGCCCGACGCCGCGGAACTCGCGGACTTCGTCACCCCGGACCTCGAGGAGCGGGGCTGGCCGGTGTTCAGGATCTCCGCCGTCAGCCGGGAAGGCTTGCGGCCACTGACGTTCGCGCTGGCGCGGATGGTGGAGGAGTACCGGAAGGCGCATCCGCCGGCGGCGCCGCGACGGCCCGTCATCCGGCCCGTCGCCGTCGACGAGACCGGGTTCAGCGTCGTTGCCGATCCCGAGACGCCGGGCGGCTTCATCGTGCGCGGCACCCGGCCCGAGCGCTGGGTGCAGCAGACCGCGTTCGACAACGACGAGGCCGTCGGTTACCTCGCGGACCGTCTCGCCCGCCTCGGTGTCGAGGACGAGCTCGTCAAGCAGGGCGCCGAACCGGGCGCGTCCGTCACGATCGGCGACGTCTCCTTCGAGTGGGAGCCGCAGACGCAGGCCGGCGTGGACGTCGTGCCGACCGGCCGTGGCACCGACGCCCGTCTCGACCAGGTCGATCGGGTCGGGGCGGCCGAACGTCGCCACGCCAAGAAGGTACGGCGCGGTCTCGCGACCGACGACGACGAGTTCTGACCACCTCGAACCCAGAAGCAGGAGATCGTGAGCGATACCCGGGAGGCCGTCGCCGGCGCACGCCGCGTCGTGGTGAAGATCGGCTCGTCCGCCATCACCAGCTTGGTCGGCGGACTGGATCGGGACCGCCTCGACCGTCTCGTCGACGCGCTCGAGGGACGCATGCGCGACGGCTCGGACGTGGTGGTGGTGTCCTCCGGTGCGGTCGGTGCCGGACTCGCTCCGCTCGGCCTGACCGTCCGGCCCCGCGACCTGGCCACCAAGCAGGCGGCGGCCAGCGTCGGGCAGCTCGCCCTCGCCCACGCGTGGGGCACCTCCTTCGCCCGGTACGACCGCACCGTCGGGCAAGTGCTGCTCACTGCCGACGACATCGCGCGACGCACCCAGCATCGCAATGCGCAGCGCACCCTCGACCGGCTGCGCGCGCTGCACGCCGTGCCGGTGGTCAACGAGAACGACACCGTCGCGACCGCCGAGCTGCGGTTCGGTGACAACGACCGTCTCGCCGCGCTCGTCGCGCACCTCGTCGGGGCGGACGCACTGATCCTGCTCTCGGATGTCGACGGCCTCTACGACGGCGATCCCCGCAAGGGCGATGCGCACCTCATCGCGGAGGTGACCAGCCCGGAGGACCTCGACGGCGTCGTCGCCGGGTCCGGGGGCGCCCTCGGCACGGGCGGAATGGCCTCCAAGCTGTCCGCCGCGCGGCTGGCCGCCGACTCGGGCGTGCCGGTGCTGCTCACCGCCGCATCCCAGGCCGACCGCGCTCTCGGCGCCGCGGATGTGGGGACCGCGTTCGCGCCCCGGCCCGACCGGATGTCCGCGCGGCGATTCTGGGTACGGCACGCCGCCGACACCCACGGCACCCTGCACCTGGATGCCGGCGCGGTGCGGGCAGTGGTCGAACGGCGCCGCTCGCTGCTCGCCGCAGGCATCACCGGGATGAGCGGGCGCTTCCATGGTGGGGACGTGGTGGCGCTGGTCGGTCCCGACGGTCGGACGGTGGGGCGCGGCGTAGTGGCCTACGACGCCGCCGAACTGGACTGGATGATCGGGTTCTCCACGCAGAAGCTGCCGGCGGACCTGCAGCGGCCGGTGGTGCACGCCGACGACCTCGTGACGCTGTAGGGGCGGGCGCTCACCGTCCTGGGGCGGCGGCCGGCGACCGGGCGGCCAGGGTCGTGAGCACCTCCGAGCACCCGGCGTCGACCTTCACCGTGGCCAGCGCATCGCCCCGGGTGGTCCCGCGGTTGACGATGCCCACGGGTTTGCCGAGTTTCGCGGCGTGCCGCACGAAGCGCAGTCCGGACATCACCGTGAGCGAACTGCCGACGACGAGCAGCGCATCCGCCTCGTCGACGAGCGCGAACGCGCGCTCGACGCGTTCGCGAGGCACCGATTCCCCGAAGTACACGATGTCCGGCTTGAGCATTCCCCCGCACCGCTCACAGTCCACCGGGCGGAAGCTGCCGGTGTCGTCGACGACCGCGTCGGCGTCCGGTGCGACCTCCAGACCGGTCGTTCCCCGGACCTTGTCGAGGAAGCCCGGATTGGCGGCGGTGAGTTGCTCGGCGAGGGTGAACCGCGAGATCCGGTGGTTGCACGCCAGGCAGCGCACCTGGGCGTAGCAGCCGTGCAGGTCGATCACCCGTCGGCTGCCGGCCTTGGTGTGCAGCAGGTCCACGTTCTGGGTGAGCACACCGAGGACGGTGCCGCGCCGTTCGAGCGCGGCGAGGGCACGATGCCCGGCATTGGGCCGCGCGGAGTCCATGTGCCGCCACCCGACATGGTTGCGCGCCCAGTAGCGGCGCCGGAACTCGGGATCGCCCACGAACTGCTGGTAGGTCATCGGGTTGCGGGGTGGCGCGCCGGGGCTGCGGTAGTCCGGGATGCCGGAATCGGTGGAGATCCCGGCGCCGGTGAGCACGCACAACCGCCGGCCGTCGAGCAGGTGGTGCAGCGGTTCGATCACCCCGTCCAGGGTAGCGGGGAGTCAGTACCCGGCGCTCGGATCGACGACCGCGGCGAGGTCGAGTCCGGCGGCGAAGCGCGTGACGTTCTCGGTCACGTGCTCGGCGAACGCGGGGATGCGCAGCGCCGGGGGATTGGAATCGTGTGGAGTGATCATGGCATTGCGCAGGGACCACAGGGGATGCCCGTCCGGCAGCGGTTCCGGGTCCGTGACGTCCAGGCCGGCGCCCGCGATGACGCGGCGGCTGAGAGCGTCCACCAGCGCGTCGGTGTCGACGAGGCTGCCGCGGGCAACGTTGATCACCCAGGCGGTGGGCTTCATCGCAGCCAATTCGTCGGCCCCCACGAGCTGCTCGGTCTCTGCCGTGGCCGGAGCGGCGATCACGAAATGATCTGCGCGGGACCATACTTCGTCGATCCGCGCGACGGGGACGGTCTCGACGGCGCCCGGGACGGGACGGCCGCTGCGGGTGACCGCGAGCGCCTGGGCGCCCAGCGCGCCGAGCATGGGGATCAGGGCCCGGCCGATGCCCCCGGCGCCGATGATCCCCACGGTGGCGCCGCGCAGGGTTCCCAGCTGGGGGTAGAACTCGTTCGGCGTCCACGACGTCGCGGCCAGATGGTCGGGCAGCGCCCGGACCCCGGCGAGCAGCAGCATGAGCGCATGTTCGGCGACCGTCGCGGCGAACGCACCGGCCGCCGAGGTCCACGTCACCTGGGGGTGAGTACGGATGATGCCGGCGTCGAGCCAGTCCTCCACACCGGCGGCGGGGAGCTGGACCCATCGCACCGACGTCGGCAACGCCGCGGGGAACTCGTCCGATGTGCCGGTCCAGACCACCGCGTCCGGGTGGTCGTCGAACCCGCATACGCGACCGCCGCCGGCCCCGATCGCCCGGTCGAACACGATGTCCGGGGCGGGGCCGACGGCGATCCGCGGCTGTCGCTCGTAGGTCATGGATCCGACTCTAGGCGCGAAGGGCCGGCCGGGCACATGCTGCGGGCTCTCAGACGACCTCGACGAGGGGGTACACGCCGTTCTCGTCGTGGACCTCCCGGCCGGTGACCGGCGGGTTGAACACGCAGAACATGCGCATCCGGGTGTCGGGCTCGACCCGGTGCCGCTCGTGGCCGTTCAGCAGGTACATCGTGCCGGGCGCGAGCGGGTACACGGTGCCGGTCTCGAGATCGGTGAGCGTGCCGGTGCCCTCGATGAGCCACACGGCCTCGATGTGGTTGGCGTAGTGGAATTCGTTGACGGTGCCGGCCTCGATCGTGGTCTCGTGGAACGAGAACCCGACCTTGTCGCCGCCGAGCACGATGCGCTTGCTGCGCCAGTTGCCGTTGTCCGACGTGATGTCGCGGTCGGTGCCGGTGATTTCCTCGGTGGTACGGACGATCATGCGCGGGTCCTTCCGATGCTCGTCTTCTCGTGCGGGGTTCGACGGGTGGCCGGGGCTCAGGCCCGGACCACCGAGGTGGCCTCGCACAGGATGTTCAGGCCGTGCTCGAGCTCGTCGTCGCTGATCGTCAGCGGCGGCAGCAGCTTGACGACTTCGTCGGAGGGGCCGGAGGTCTCCGCGAGCAGGCCCTGCTCGAATGCCAGGGCGCACACCTTCTGCGCGTCGCTCGGCTCGTCGAACACCAGTCCCTGAACCATGCCGCGTCCGCGGGTGGAGACGCCGTCGAACATGTCGGACAGGTTCATGAAGGTCTGCCGGATCCGCTCGCCCTTGCGCAGCGTGTCGCGCTCGAGACGGTCGTCGGCCCAGTAGTGCTGCAGTGCCTTCGCCGCGGTGACGAACGCCGGGTTGTTGCCGCGGAACGTGCCGTTGTGCTCGCCCGGGCCCCACACGTCGAGTTCCCGCTTGAACAGCGTCAGCGCGAGCGGCAGGCCGTACCCGCCGATCGACTTGGACAGGGTCACGATGTCCGGGGTGATCCCGGCGACCTCGAACGAGAAGAACGGGCCGGTGCGGCCGCAGCCCATCTGGACGTCGTCGACGATGAGCAGGATTCCGCGCTCGGAGCACAGGTCCGCGAGGGCGCGCAGCCACTCGGGACGGGCGACGTTCACGCCACCCTCGCCCTGCACGGTCTCGACGATGACGGCCGCCGGGCGGTTCAGGCCGCTGCCGGAGTCGTCGAGCACGCGGGAGAACCAGTGGAAGTCCTCGGTGACGCCGTCGAAGTAGTTGTCGAACGGCATGGGGGTGGCATGCACCAGCGGCACGCCGGCCCCGGCGCGCTTCATCGAGTTGCCCGTCACCGACAGCGCGCCCAGGGTCATTCCGTGGAACGCGTTGGTGAAGTTGATGATCGACTCGCGGCCGGTGACCTTGCGGGCGAGCTTGAGGGCCGCCTCGACCGCGTTGGTGCCCGTCGGACCGGGGAACTGGACCTTGTAGTCGAGACCGCGCGGAGCCAGGATGTGGCTCTCGAACGACTCCAGCAGCTCCCGCTTGGCGGGGGTGGCCATGTCCAGGCCGTGGGTGATGCCGTCGCCCATGATGTAGTCCACGAGCGCGGTCTTCAGGATCGGGTTGTTGTGCCCGTAGTTGAGGGCTCCGGCGCCGGCGAAGAAGTCGAGGTAGTCCTTGCCGTTCTCGTCGCGGATCCACGATCCGGATGCCGTCTCGAACACGGCCGGCCAGCCACGGCTGTAGCTGCGCACCTCGGATTCGAGGTGATCGAAAATGCTGTGCTTGGCGGGGGTTTCGGGGTGCTCCAGAATGGTCATTCCTCGTCCTCCTGCGGCGAATTCGTTTTCGCCGGTCGTGTATTCATTCGCCGATCGTGTAGAGATCCTCGGCCATGTGTGAATCGGGAAAATCCGAAGGGGTGAACAATTCGCTCCGGGTGATGCGCAGCCCGCGTCGCCGGGCGAGCGCGGTGAACATCGCGATCGATGCCTCGTTGTCCGGGCTGACCGTCGTCTCGAGCCGGGTCACGCCGGCGTCGGTGAGTCGGTCCCACAGGCTGTCGAGCATCCGGCCCGCGACGCCGCGGCCCCGTTGGTCCTGGTCCACGGCCACCTGCCAGACGAACAGCGTGTCCGGTGCGTCCGGGCGTCGGTAGCCGCTGACGAAACCGACCGCCTCGTCGTCACCAGCGGTGGCGACCACCGAGGTCGCCGCGAAGTCGCGGCACCACAGCACGTACGCATAGCTGGAATTGACGTCGAGCACTTTCGAATCGCGCGCGATCTGCCACATGCGAATTCCATCGGAAATGCGCGGTGCGCGGAAATGCGGCTCGGCGGGTGCGTCCGCCGTGTCGGCAGGCGCGGTGGGCGGGGTACTACTTTGTGTCACAGGCGTCATAAGCGGTCTCGAACCTAACAACTTCGCGGACGGGAATCACCCGTCTTGTCGGGATCCGTCCCCGGGTACCCCGCCTCCGTGCAGGTGAGACCTTGATGTGAGAAGCGTCACTTCGCGTAGCGCCGGAGTGGAGCGCAGCGATTATTTCGGGCTCGCCAGAGCCAACGGGAGCACCGCGGACGCACCGGCGTGGATCAGGGTCCGTGCCGCCATCGTCAGCGTCCAGCCGGTGTCGGTGACCGCGTCGACGAGCAGGATCGGCCCCGGGTTTCCGTGGAGGTCGGGGCTCTCCCACGCGTCCACGAGGCCGGCGATCCGGTACGCCGAGTTCGCCGCCGTCACCGGGGGCCGGCCGGGCCGGGCACGTAGCACGCCGAGGTCCTCGAGCCGGCCGAGCTGCGCCAGCCGCGTCGCGAGGGAACCGACCAGCAGGGGCCGGGTCGCCGACTCCAGGGCCATCACCGCGGTCGGCCGGTGCGACCAGTCCCACGCCCTGAGCACGTCCACGGCGGCCTGCACGACCGCATCGGGCACCGGCGCGTCGGGGCCGTCCAGCAGTGCCCGCAGCCGCGGTCCCCATCCCAGGTCCGACAGCCGGCCGAGCACCCGCCCCGGCTCGGGCCCGTCGGTGATCTTTCCGGACAGTGCCACGCCGAGCTTGGCCATCCCGGTCGGCCACTGCCGCCGCGGCGGCAGGTCCACCCCCGGCCGGTCCAGCCGGGCCCGTACCCGGCCCAGCTCGGTGTCGTCGACGTCCGCAGACCACCGGGCCCCGCAGCAGTTGTCGCACCGACCGCAGCCCGCGGTCTCGGATGTCAGGCCGGGATCGTCGAGCTGGGTGCGCAGGAACACCATCCGGCACCCGGTGGTCCGCTCGTACTCGAGCATCGCCTCCTGCTCGGCCGCACGCGCCTGCTCGAGCTTGGCATACCGGCCGGCGTCGTACTCCCAGGGCGCGCCGGTGGCGATCCAGCCGCCCTTGACCCGGCGCACCGCGCCGTCCACGTCGAGGACCTTGAGCACCATCTCCAGCCGGGACCGGGTGAGGTCGACCAGCGGTTCGAGGGCCTGCGTGGACTGCGGTCGCTCCGGCTCGAGCACCTCGATCACCCGCCGCACCACCTCCTCCCGCGGGAAGGCCACCGACGCGAACCAGCTCCAGATCTGCCGGTCCTCGGGCCCCGGAAGCAGGATCACCTCCGCACGCTCGGTCGCGCGCCCCGCGCGCCCGACCTGCTGGTAGTAGGAGATGGGCGACGACGGGGCTCCCAGGTGCACGACGAACCCGAGATCGGGTTTGTCGAAGCCCATGCCCAGCGCCGAGGTGGCGATCAGTGCCTTGACCCGGTCGCCGAGCAGGTCCGCCTCGAGCTGTTCCCGCTCGGCCGGGTCCGACTGGCCCGTGTACGCCGCGACGGCGTGACCGTGCTCGGACAGCAGCGCGGCCAGGTCGTGCGCGGCCGACACGGTGAGGGTGTAGACGATCCCGGACCCCGGCAGCTCGTCGAGGTGCTGGGCGAGCCATGCCGCTCGCCGGGCGGGCTCGTCGATCCGCAGAACCGACAGGTGCAGCGACGGCCGGTCGAGGCCCCCGCGCAGTACCAGGGTCTCGCCCCGGCCCTCCCCGACGCCGAGTTGTGCCGCCACGTCCGCCACGACGCGGTCGTTCGCGGTCGCGGTCGTCGCGAGCACCGGGATGCCCTCGCCGAGGTCGGCGACGAGGGTGCGGATACGCCGGTAGTCGGGGCGGAAGTCGTGGCCCCAGTCGGAGACGCAGTGCGCCTCGTCGACCACCACCAGCCCGGCGTCGCGGGCGAGCGACGGCAGCACCTGGTCACGGAAGTCCGGATTGTTCAGTCGCTCCGGGCTGACGAGCAGCACGTCCACTGCGCCGTCGGCGACCTGCCGGTGGATCTCCTCCCACTCGGTGACGTTGCCGGAGTTGATCGTGGCGGCGCGGACACCCGCGCGCTGCGCCGCCTCGACCTGGTTGCGCATCAGGGCCAGGAGGGGAGAGACGATCACGGTCGGCCCGTGCCCGCGGGCGCGGAGCAATTTGGCGGAGATGAAATAGACCGCCGACTTGCCCCACCCCGTGCGCTGGACGACCAGTGCTCGACGGCGATGCACCACCAGTGCCTCGATGGCGTTCCATTGGTCCTCGCGCAACCGGGCCCCGGGTCCGGCGAGATCGCGGAGCAGTCGTTCGGCGTCGTCGCGTAGATCCGTGGTGGCGGTGCTCATGGAACCCATCGTGCCGGACGGTGACGACATCGTGGCGCGGGCGAGACCGGCGGTGGCGTCCGATTCGGGGACGAACGTGCCCGGTTCCGCGACGAACGGGGTCGTTTCGTCGGCGAATGACCCGTCGGGCCGGTCGCGGAACCGCGTCCCGTCCCCGCGCCGGCACGGGACGCCGATCGAGTCGGGATCGTCGGCGCCGCAACCGCCCGGAGTCGGGCCCGCTGCGGTCACGATGGTCGGACCCACTGCGCGACAGTTGCTTTCGGGTGCCGACGCAGGGGAGATGTTCGGCCGTGCGGAGTCGGCCGGACGGAATGCGGTGGGGGAGTGGTCCGCGCCCCATCCGGTCGATCGCTGTGACGGAGGCTTCGTCGGCCGCCGCGCGTGCTCGTACCCTGTTCGCTATGCAGACGCAGTTCCTCCGCCCCGCATCCGACTCCGCTCCGAGCCGAATCGACCACCCGGCGTTCCGGCAGAAGGTCGTATCCGCGGAGGAAGCCGTCCGCTGGATCCAGCCCGGCCACACCGTCGCCATCAGCGGCTTCGCCAGCGCCGGCACACCGAAGGCGATCACCCCGGCGCTCGCGGAACGCATCGGCGCGGCCCGCGCCGCCGGCACCGACTTCACGGTCAACCTCCTCACCGGCGCGTCGGTCTCCGCCGAGACCGAGCGGATGCTGTCCGAGGTGGCCGGCATCTCCCTGCGGATGCCGTACCAGGCCGAACCCACCGCCCGCCGCAACATCAACAGCGGCCGGATGGACTACGTGGACATCCACCTGTCCCACGTCGCCCAGCAGGTCTGGGAGGGCTACTACGGGCACGTCGACGTCGCGGTCGTCGAGGTCTCCGGCGTGACCGAGACCGGTGAACTGATCCCGTCCGCGTCGATCGGCAACAACAAGACCTGGCTCGACGTCGCGGAGAAGGTGATTCTCGAGGTCAACTCGTGGGTTCCGGCCGCGATGACGGGCATCCACGACGTGTACTACGGCACCGCCCTGCCGCCGCACCGTAAGCCGATCATGCTCACCGACGTCGAGGATCGTATCGGCCAGAGCACCTTCCGCGTCGACCCCGACAAGGTCGTCGCGGTCGTCGAGACGCACGCGCGCGACAGCGCCAGCCCGCTGACCCCGCCGGACGCGGTGAGCCGGGGGATCGCCGCGCACGTGCTCGACTTCTTCGAGCACGAGGTCTCCCGCGGACGGCTGCCGGCGGATTCGCTCCTGCCGCTCCAGTCCGGCATCGGCAACGTGGCCAACGCGGTCCTCCAGGGTCTCGACGCCGGACCCCACAAGGGGCTGACCTGCTACTCCGAGGTCATCCAGGACGGCATGCTGCACCTGATCAAGCACGGCACGGTCCGCTTCGCGTCCGCCACGTCGCTGGCGTTGAGCGAGGCCGGGATCGACGAGCTGGTGTCCAACATCGACTTCTACCGCGAGCACATCGTGCTGCGTCCGCAGGAGATCAGCAACCATCCCGAGATCGTGCGTCGCCTGGGCATCATCGCCATGAACGGCATGCTCGAGGCCGACATCTACGGCAACGTCAACTCCACCCACGTCATGGGCACCAAGATCATGAACGGGATCGGGGGATCCGGGGACTTCGCCCGCAACGGCTACCTGTCGATGTTCCTGAGCCCGTCCACCGCGAAGGGGGGCAGCATCTCGTCGATCGTGCCGATGGTGCCGCACGTGGACCACACCGAACACGACGTGCAGGTCCTCGTCACCGAACAGGGGCTTGCGGACCTGCGTGGGCTGTCGCCGCGGCGGCGGGCACGGGTCGTCGTCGACAACTGCGCCCATCCGGACTACCGGGACATGTTGCACGACTACGTCGACCGGGCCGAGGCCGTGCCGGATGCGGGACACACCCCGCATCTGCTCGGCGAGTCACTGTCCTTCCATCAGCGATTCCTGCAGACGGGATCCATGCTGGCACAGTGAATCCCGTGGGCCGCCGGCCGCGTCAGCCGCCGGCGACCGGCGCGGGATCGATCGGCTGCTGGGGCAGCGACTGCGTGATCGCCGCCGAAACCGTCTGCAGCGGAGTCGGACCCGAACCGTTGGGCACCGTCAGCGCCACGTACACCGGCCGGTCCACGACGAACCACGTGCTCGCGTCGATGCCCTCCGCGGCGCCGGACACCTCGAACCACTGGACGCCGTCGACCACCTGCAGCGCCGCCGCCTGATCGAACTCCGCGGGCCGCTCCAGCCCGCACCGCAGCACCACTGGCTCGCCCTCGACGGGCTGCCACGCCGCGGCGCCCGCGGGGGCCGGGTCCGTCAGCTCCGCGCGGCGGAGGTCGCCGACCTCCTCGGGCAGCGCCTCCAGCAGTGCCGCGCACTCCGGTGACTCGGCCTGCGGCGCCACCACCGGTCCGAGCGCCACGGGCGCCAGTTCCGGGGTGCGATTCGCCAGCACCGCCGCCACCACGATGCCGATCAGCAATGCCACCGGCAGCGCGACGGCCGTCGCGACCAGCGCGGGGCTGCGGCGGTGCTCGTCGTCACCGGAAGTGCCGTCGGGGGAAGTGCCGTCGGGAACGGGATGGGGGTCGGGGGAGGGCGTCGGCTCGGTCATCGTCTCTCGGGAATCGGGAACGGTAGCGTGGTCGAAACTACCGTGTCCGCCGAAGCCGGTGGCCCTCCGACCTACGAACGGGAGCGCAGCGTCCCAGTGCCCGAAGTTCCTCCAGTGCCCGGTGTCTCTCCAGTGCCCGGTGTCTCGCCAGGGGCCCCCCGCACCGGTCCCACCGTCGCCGACCTCGGCGAGTTCCCCGTGATCGACCGCGCGGTCGCCGGACGCCGCCAGCCCCCCACCACCCTCGTCGGGCCGGGGCACGACGCGGCCCTCGTCGCCGCCGCCGACGGACGGGTCGCCGTTTCCACCGACATGCTCGTCGAGGGCCGGCACTTCCGGCTCGACTGGTCGACGCCGCACCAGGTCGGACGCAAAGCCGTTGCCCAGAACGGTGCCGACGTCGCGGCGATGGGCGCCCGCCCCACCGCCTTCCTCGTCGGGCTCGGCTGCCCACCGGACACCCCAGTCGGCGTGCTCGACGGCGTCTCCGCCGGCATCGGCGAGGCCGCGGAGGCGCTCGGCGCCGGCGTCGTCGGCGGCGACCTGGTGCAGGCGTCGCAACTGATCGTCGCGGTGACCGTCCTCGGCGACCTCGGGGGGAACGCGCCCCTCCTGCGGTCCGCGGCCCGACCCGGCGACATCGTCGCGCTGGCCGGTTCCACCGGGCGTTCCGCCGCCGGACTGGCCGTCCTCACCGCCGGACTCGCCGGTCACCCGGACCTGGTGGCTGCCCACAAGGTGCCGTCGCCCCCGTACGCCGCGGGCCCCGCCGCAGCCGCCGCCGGTGCCCATGCCGCGACCGACATCTCCGACGGCCTGCTCGCCGACCTCGGGCACATCGCCGCCGCGTCCGGCGTCGCGATCGACGTCTCGCGCGAACTGCTCGAGCCCGGCCCCGGGCTGCGGTCCGCCGCCGCGGACCTCGGCGCCGACGTGTGGGAGTGGGTGCTCACCGGCGGCGAGGACCACGCCCTGGCCGCGTGCTTTCCACCGGACGCGCCGCTCCCCACGGGCTGGCGTCCCGTCGGCACGGTGCGTGCGGGCGGCGGCGTCACCGTCGACGGTCACGACCGGCCGGGTCCCGGCGGCTGGCAGAGCTTCTCGAGATAGGTTTCAGGACATGGCTGTGTATGCGCTCGGCGACCGTGTGCCCGATATCCATCCCGACGCCTGGGTCCATCCCGATGCGGTGGTCATCGGCGACGTCACCCTCGGTGCCCGCGCCTCGGTGTGGCCCACCGCGGTCCTGCGCGGCGACTACGGCCGGATCGTCGTCGGCGCCGAGAGCAACATCCAGGACGGGACGATCATCCACTGCACCGCCGTGGACGCCACCGTCATCGGCGCGGGAACCGTCGTCGGCCACAACGCCCACATCGAGGGCTCCACCATCGGCGACGGCTGCCTGATCGGTTCCGGCTCGCTCGTGCTCAACGGCTCCGTCGTCGGCGACGGGGCGATCGTCGCGGCCGGCGCGCTCGTGGCCCCCCGCTTCCAAGTCCCGCCGCGCTCGATGGCGATGGGTGTGCCGGCGAAGGTCCGGGACGGATACGAGGTGCCGGAGGGGCACATCGATGCCAACGCCAAGATGTACGCGGCGAACGCCGAGTACTACCGTGGCGCGCTGCGGCGGATCGACTAGAAGGACCGGTCACCACCGATGGCTGTACGACCCCTGCCGGAGATCGTCGAGGAGGGCTGGGCGCGGGCACTGGCCCCCGTCGCCGACGACATCGCCGCGATGGGTGACTTCCTGCGCGCCGAGAACGCCGCCGGACGCGGCTACCTGCCTGCCGGCGCGAACGTGCTGCGAGCCTTCACCCAGCCCTTCGACCGGGTGAAGGTCCTCGTCGTCGGCCAGGACCCGTACCCGACGCCGGGGCACGCCGTCGGGCTGAGCTTCTCCGTCGCACCGGACGTACGACCGGTGCCGCGCAGCCTGGCCAACATCTACCGCGAGTACAGCGACGACCTCGGCCTGCCGACACCACCGAACGGCGACCTCACGCCGTGGTCGGCACAGGGGGTGCTGCTGCTCAACCGCGTCCTGACGGTGCAGCCGGGGCAGCCCGCGTCGCACCGGGGCAAAGGCTGGGAGCGCGTGACCGAGCAGGCGATCCGGGCGCTCGTCGCGCGTACGGCGCCGCTCGTCGCGATCCTGTGGGGTCGGGACGCGGCCACACTCGAGCCGATGCTCGGCGACGTGCCCACCGTGAAGTCGGCGCACCCGTCCCCGTTGTCGGCCTCCCGCGGGTTCTTCGGGTCCCGCCCCTTCAGCCGTGCGAACGCGCTGCTGGCCGATCAGGGCGGGGACCCGGTGGACTGGCGCCTGGCCTGACCGGGTGCGGTTCAGCCCCGGTCGATCGACTCGAAGTCGGGACGCCGCTTCTCGACGAACGCGTCGACACCCTCCATACCCGTGGGGGTGGTGGCCGCCGCGGAGATCGCGTCGGCCTCCGCGTCGAGCTGCTCGGACAACGACCGTCCCATGGAATCGGCCACCAGTCGCCGGATGCCGGCGTAGGCGGCGGTGGGACCGTTCGCGAGGGTGCGAGCCACCCGCATCGCCTCGCCCTGCACCTCGTCGTCGGCGACGAGGCGGCTGAGCACCCCGAGTCGCACGGCCTCGTCGGCGTTCAGGACACAGTCGGTCAGGATGATCTCCCGCGCGCGGGCGACCCCCACGATGCGCGGCAGGGTCCACGACATCCCGCCGTCGGGTGTGAACCCGATCGACGGGTACGCCGGACGCAGCTTCGTCGAGGGACCGCCGAGCGCGATGTCGGCGTGCAGCACGATGCTCATGCCCGCGCCCGCCGCCCAGCCCTGGACCGCGGCCACCACGGGCATGCGAGCCGCGTCGAGGGCCCGGACGAAGTCGTGGAACAGGCGTGCGACGTCGCCGACGAACTCGCCGCGGTCCGGCGCGGTGGCGAACGCACGGACGTCGCCGCCCGCGCAGAAGTTGGCGCCCTCACCGACGAGCAGGACGGCGCCGACCTCGGCTCCGGCGGTTCGCAGGGCCTCGATGCCCTGGGTCATGCCCGTGGGGGAGAGGGAGGTGCCACGCTCGGCGGTCGCCACGGCGATGCGCAGCACGCCGTCCTCGATACGGACGTGGGACAGTACTGATTCGGTCACCCGGGCACCCTACCGGTCGCCCCCAGGGGCGGTGCGAGCCCCGTCCCGACGGTGCATGCGAGTCCGTCGCGACGGGGACCGAACACGACGAGGCCCCGGCGTCGCAACGCCGGGGCCTCGTCGAACCGGGTATCAGCCGCGGACGACCTTGCCTGCCTTGAGGCAGGAGGTGCACACGTTGACCTTGCGCGTGTTGCCCGGGGCAACCTGAGCGCGAACGCTCTGGATGTTCGGGTTCCAACGACGGTTGGTACGCCGGTGCGAGTGCGAGACCGACTTACCGAAGCCGGGGCCCTTGGCGCATACGTCGCAGACGGCAGCCATAGTCGCGAACTCCTTGGTGAGTAGTGGATATTTTCGTGTCTTCGTCGGCCTGCGAACACGAGAAGGCGTCCGCCACCCGTGCGAGGCAACCCTGCAAGCGTAGCGGGTGGGGGTGGCAATGGCCAAACCGGCCGTCCGGCGGGCACACCGTTACCCTTGCGTCACCGTTGCGTGGTGGTCGAAGAGGGGGAAGCAGGTGCTCGAGGTCGGGGAGGCAGTCGACGGGACCGCCCTGCGCAGATGGGTGGATCTGGGGTTGCGGGTCCTCGCCGAGCGCCGCGACGAGATCAACAGCCTCAACGTCTTCCCCGTCCCCGACGGCGATACCGGCACCAACCTGCTCGTCACCCTGCGCTCCGCGGCAGCGGAACTCGACACCTCCGCGGCCGACGCCGACGATGTCGCCACGATCGTCGCCGCTTTGGCGCGCGGCGCGTTCCACGGCGCCCGCGGCAACTCCGGGGTCATCCTCGCCCAGATGCTGCGGGGCCTGGCCGACGCCCTCGACGGCGCCGTCGTGGTCGACGCCACCGAACTCGGACGTGCCTTGTGTCATGCCGCCGACCTCGTCACCGGTGCCCTGAGCTGCCCCGCCGAGGGCACGATCGTCAGTGTGCTGCACGCGGCCGCCGACGGCGCGCACGCCGCCGGCGGGTCCGGTTCGCTCGTGACGGTGGCGACCGCAGCCGCCGACGCCGCCGCCGAGGCCGTGCAACGCACCACGGCACAGCTCGACGTGCTGGCCGAGGCCGGGGTCGTCGATGCCGGTGGGCTCGGTCTGCTCCTGCTGCTCGACGCGTTCGTCGAGACGGTCTCCGGCCGGCGTCCGGACCGGGCGCCGATCGCGACGTCGCGGCCCGGCGCCCCCGCCCGGCACGTCGGGCACGGCCTCCGCGACGACGGCCAGGACTTCGAGGTCATGTACTTCGTCGAGGACTCCGACACCACCCGCATGGACGTCCTGCGAACCCGCCTCGACGCGCTGGGGGACTCGGTGGCCGTGGTCGGTGACGGCGCCGGCACCTGGTCCGTGCACGTGCACTGCTGCGACGCGGGCGCCGCCGTCGAGGCGGGCCTGGAGGCCGGGCGCCTGCACCAGGTCACCGTCACGTGCTTCGCGCTGGAGGCCCAGCAGCGGATCGGCGTCCATCCGGTCGGTTCCGGTGCCGGAACCCGCTCGGTGCTTGCCGTCGTGGCCGGCGACGGAGCAGCCGAGCTGTTCGAAGCCGAGGGTGCGGCGATCGTGCGAGCGGACGATCCGATCACCCGCCGGCATCTGCTCGATGCGATCCGCCGGCTGGGCAGCCGCGACGTGATGGTCCTGCCCAACGGTGCGCTCCCCGCCCAGGAACTCGTCGCCGTGGGTGCGGCGGCTCGCGACCACCGGCGTGAGGTGATGTTCCTGCCCTGCTCGTCGATGGTGCAGGGGCTGGCGTCGCTCGCGGTGCACGACCCGGGCCGCGATTCCGCCGACGACGCCTTCGCCATGTCCGAGGCGGCCGCGGCGACGCGGTGGGGCTCGTTGCGCATCGCGAACGAACGCGCCCTGACGTGGGTGGGAACCTGCGAGCCGGGGCACAGCCTGGGCCTGTCCGGTCACGATGTCGTAGTCATCGAGCATGATCTGGTGACGGCGGGAGCGTCGCTGCTCGACAAGGTGCTCGCCGCGGGCGGAGAGCTCGTGACGATGCTCGTCGGCCTCGACGCCCCCGACGGACTCGCCGAACAGCTGACCCGGCACGTCAACGACCGCCACCCCGAGGTGGAGGTGCTGGTGTACCACGGAGGGCAGCGCAGCGACCTGCTGCAGCTCGGCGTGGAATAGCCGGCACAGGAACAGTCGGACACCGGACGCCGGTGTCGATCGGAGCGGAGAGGACGGCAGTGGCGACACTCGCGGACCGACTCGATCATCTTCTCGGCCGCAAGACCGCGGATGCACTCGCCGAGTCGTTCGGCATGACCACCGTCGAGGACCTGCTGCGCCACTACCCCCACCGGTACGCCACCCAGGGCGCCGAACTCGGCGACGCGCAACCGGTCGAGGGCCAGCACGTGACGATCATCGCGCGGGTGGCCAAGGCCGACGAGGTGCGGATGAAGAGCCGCCCCGGTACCCGTCTCGCTGTCGTGCTCGAATCGGACCGGCAGAAGATCGACGTGACCTTCTTCAACCCGCACAAGGTCAAGTACAACATCAAGCCCGGGGTGCGCGGCATGTTCTCCGGCACCGTCAAGTACTTCCGCGACAAGTGGAGCCTGGCCCACCCGAGCTACATCATCCTGCCCGAGCCCCGCGGCCCCGAGATCGGCGGTGCGGCCCTGCGGCCCGCCCGGGTCCGCGGCGCCGGCGCCCTCGCGGGGATGGCCCGCAGCGCCCAGGGCGACGGCGGCATAGACATGTCAATCTTCGACCGGGCTCTCATCCCCATGTATCCCGCCACCCGCGACGTCGAATCGTGGACCGTAATGCGATGCGTGCGGCAGATCCTCGACCAGCTCGAGACCGTCGACGACCCGCTGCCCGACTGGGTGCGGCGCGAGCACGGTCTGATCGGGCTGGACGAGGCGCTGCGCCGCATCCACCTGCCCGACGACCGGGACGACGTCACCGCCGCCCGCGAGCGCCTGCGTTTCGACGAGGCCGCGGCGGTGCAGCTCGTGCTCGCCCGGCGCCGCCACGACGTCGCGGTGCGCACCGCCCCGGCGTGCCCGCGCCGCAGCGGCGGTATCGCCGACGAGTTCGATCGCCGGCTGCCGTTCGAGCTGACCGCCGGCCAGCTCGCCGTCGCCGACGAGATCGCGGCCGATCTCGCCGGCGACCATCCGATGAACCGGTTGCTGCAGGGCGAGGTCGGTTCGGGCAAGACGATCGTGGCGCTGCGGGCCATGCTGCAGGTCATCGACGCGGGGCACCAGTGCGCGCTGCTCGCTCCGACCGAGGTCCTCGCCGCCCAGCATGCGCGGTCGCTGACGAAGATGCTCGGCGACCTCGCCGCGGCGGGCGAACTCGGCGCCCACGAGCTGGCCACGAAGGTCACCCTCGTGACGGGATCGATGGGCACGGCCCGCAAACGGCAGGCCCTGCTCGACGTCGTGAGCGGCGAATCCGGTCTCGTGATCGGCACCCACGCGCTGATCCAGCAGGGTGTGGAGTTCCACGACCTCGGTCTCGTCGTCGTCGACGAACAACACCGCTTCGGGGTGGAGCAGCGCGACGTGCTGCGCAACCGCGGCCGCGACGGTGCCAGCCCGCACGTGCTGGTGATGACGGCGACCCCGATCCCGCGCACCATCGCGATGACCGTCCTCGGCGACCTCGAGGTGTCCACATTGCGGGAACTGCCTCGCGGCCGGTCGCCCATCACCAGCCGGGTCGTGCCGGCGAAGGTGCATCCGAGCTGGGTGGCGCGCGCGTGGGAACGCATCGGCGAGGAGGTCGCGGCGGGCCGGCAGGCGTATGTGGTGTGCTCGCGCATCGGCGACGGCGACAGCGACGAGGACGCCGACCTCGTCGACGTCGACGAGGCGGAGACGACCGGTGGGCGCAGGGGAAAGGGCGCGCCTCCCGAGACGAAGTCAGTGCTCCAGCAGTTCGACGAGCTCGCCGGCGGGCCGCTCGCTCACCTGCGGGTCGGGCTGCTGCACGGGCGCCTGCCCGCCGACGAGAAGGACGCGGTGATGCGCGACTTCGCCGCGGGCGACATCGACGTGCTGGTGTGCACCACCGTCGTCGAAGTGGGCGTGGATGTGCCCAACGCGACGGTGATGGTCATCGTGGATGCCGACCGCTTCGGGGTCAGCCAGTTGCATCAGCTCCGCGGCCGGGTGGGCCGGGGCGGACATGCCGGGCTCTGCCTGCTGGTGACCGATTCCAAGCCGGGCGCGCCCGCGATGGCCCGACTCGAGGCCGTCGCCGCGACCACCGACGGATTCGCGCTCGCTCAGCTGGACCTGCAGCAGCGTCGCGAGGGTGACGTGCTCGGCGTCGCCCAGTCGGGTACCACGTCGACGCTGCGGATGCTCTCGCTCGTCGACGACGTCGAGGTCATCTCGGCCGCGCAGGCCTTCGCGCGGGCGGTGACCGACCGGGATCCGCGGCTCGAGGAGCACCCCGGTCTTGCCCGCATGGTCTCGGCCGCGCTCGACACCGAACGGGTCGCGTACCTCGAGAAGTCGTGAGGTTACGTTTCGCGCACGTCGAGTGCCGCGCCCGCGTGAGGTGACGGCGGAACCGTCCTCCGTGTTTCCGGCGCGTTAAGGATCTCTCGACCTGCATCGTTTCAGTCGGACAAAGACTGCCGTCCGTCCCACGATCTGGGACGCGGGCGCCGAACGGAGTGTTTCGTCGCGGTACCGTCGTCCAATGTTCTCCAAAGTGCTTGTCGCCAACCGAGGCGAGATCGCGATCCGCGCATTCCGTGCCGCCTACGAACTGGGTGCCGGGACCGTCGCGGTGTTTCCGTACGAGGACCGCAATTCCCTGCACCGGCTCAAGGCCGACGAGGCCTACCAGATCGGGGAGCAGGGGCATCCGGTCCGTGCGTACCTGTCCGTGGCGGAGATCGTCGCCGCCGCGAAGAAGGCCGGGGCCGACGCCGTCTACCCCGGCTACGGCTTCCTGTCCGAGAACCCGGATCTGGCGGCGGCGTGTGCGGCGGAAGGGATCACCTTCATCGGTCCGTCGGCGCACGTGCTGGAGCTGACCGGGAACAAGGCCCGGGCGATCGCCGCGGCGAAGACGGCCGGCCTGCCGGTGCTGGCGTCGTCCGAGCCGTCGGCGGACCTCGAGGAGCTGCTCGAGGCGGCGGAGTCGATGGAGTTCCCGATCTTCGTCAAGGCCGTCGCCGGCGGCGGTGGCCGCGGCATGCGGCGCGTCGCCGAGCCGGCGGCGCTGCGCGAGGCGATCGAGGCGGCGTCCCGCGAGGCGGACGCGGCGTTCGGCGATCCCACGGTGTTCCTCGAGCAGGCCGTGGTCGATCCCCGGCACATCGAGGTGCAGATCCTGGCCGACACCCAGGGCAACGTCATGCATCTGTTCGAGCGGGACTGCTCGCTGCAGCGCCGCCACCAGAAGGTCATCGAGCTGGCCCCGGCACCGAACCTCGCGCCCGAGCTGCGGGAGCGGATCTGCGCGGACGCCGTCGCCTTCGCGAAGCAGATCGGGTACAGCTGTGCCGGCACCGTGGAGTTCCTCCTCGATTCGCGCGGCAACCACGTCTTCATCGAGATGAACCCGCGCATCCAGGTCGAGCACACCGTCACCGAGGAGATCACCGACGTCGACCTCGTGCAGGCGCAGCTGCGCATCGCCTCCGGCGAGTCGCTGACCGACCTGGGCCTGTCGCAGGACAAGGTCGCCATCCGCGGGGCGGCGCTGCAGTGCCGCATCACCACCGAGGATCCGGCCAACGGATTCCGGCCCGACACCGGCCGCATCAGTGCCTACCGCACGCCCGGCGGCGCCGGGATCCGCCTCGACGGCGGGACCTCCGTCGGTGCCGAGGTCTCCGCTCACTTCGACTCGATGCTGGTCAAGCTCACGGCGCGCGGCCGCGACCTGCCGACCGCCGTCGCCCGTGCCCGCCGCGCGGTCACCGAGTTCCGCATCCGCGGCGTGTCGACGAACATCCCCTTCCTGCAGGCCGTACTCGACGATCCGGACTTCCGGGCCGGCAACGTCACCACGTCGTTCATCGACGAGCGCCCCCAGCTGCTGACCGCCAAGACGTCCGCGGACCGCGGCACCAAGATCGTCGAGTACCTGGCCGACGTGACGGTGAACAAGCCGCACGGCGAGCGCCCGACGACCGTGTACCCGCACGACAAGCTGCCGAAGATCGACCTCGACGTCGCCCCGCCGGAAGGCTCGCGGCAGCGTCTGCTCGCCCTCGGCCCGGACGGCTTCGCGAAGGCGCTGCGCGAGCAGAAGGCCCTCGCCGTCACCGACACCACCTTCCGCGATGCGCACCAGTCGCTGCTCGCGACCCGCGTGCGCAGCAAGGACCTGCTCACCGTCGCCGGTCACGTCGCGCGGATGACCCCGCAACTGCTGTCGATCGAGGCGTGGGGCGGTGCCACCTACGACGTCGCGCTGCGCTTCCTGCACGAGGATCCGTGGGAGCGGCTCGCGGCGCTGCGCGAGGCCATCCCCAACATCAACCTGCAGATGCTGCTGCGCGGCCGCAACACGGTCGGCTACACCCCGTACCCGGAGGTGGTCACACGCGCGTTCGTGCGTGAGGCCACCGACACCGGCATCGACATCTTCCGCATCTTCGACGCGCTGAACAACGTCGACCAGATGCGGCCGGCGATCGACGCTGTCCGCGAGACCGGCACTGCCCTGGCCGAGGTCGCGATGTCCTACACCGGGGACCTGTCGGATCCCGGCGAGACGCTCTACACCCTCGACTACTACCTGCGCCTGGCGGAGCAGATCGTCGAGGCCGGGGCGCACGTGCTGGCGATCAAGGACATGGCCGGGTTGCTGCGCGCCCCCGCGGCCGCCACCCTGGTCTCGGCGCTGCGCAGCAACTTCGACCTGCCGGTCCACGTGCACACCCACGACACCCCCGGCGGCCAGCTCGCGACGTACCTCGCGGCATGGCAGGCCGGCGCCGACGCCGTCGACGGCGCGTCCGCCGCACTGGCCGGCACCACCAGCCAGCCCGCGCTGTCGGCGATCGTCGCGGCGGCGGCCCACTCGGAGCACGACACCGGCCTCGACCTGCAGGCGGTATGTGACCTCGAGCCGTACTGGGAGGCGTTGCGCAAGGTGTACGCGCCGTTCGAGTCGGGTCTGCCCGCCCCCACGGGCCGGGTCTACACCCACGAGATCCCCGGCGGGCAGCTGTCGAATCTGCGGCAGCAGGCCATCGCGCTGGGCCTGGGTGACCGGTTCGAAGAGGTCGAGGCCAAGTACGCCGCCGCCGACCGGATGCTCGGCCGGCTGGTCAAGGTCACTCCCTCGTCGAAGGTGGTCGGCGACCTGGCTCTGCACCTGGTGGGCTCCGGCGTCGCCAGCGAGGAGTTCGCGGCCGACCCGTCCCGCTTCGACATCCCGGACTCGGTGGTCGGATTCCTCCGCGGCGAGCTCGGCACTCCGCCCGGCGGGTGGCCCGAGCCGTTCCGCTCCAAGGCCCTCGAGGGCCGCGGTGCCCCCAAGGCCGAGGTGCCGCTGACGTCCGAGGACGAGAAGGCCCTCGACGACACCTCCACCGAGCGCCGCGCCACCTTGAACCGGCTGCTGTTCCCCGGCCCGACCCAGGCGTTCCTCGAGCACCGGGACCGCTACGGCGACACCTCGGAGCTGTCGGCCAACCAGTTCTTCTACGGGCTGCGGCGCGGGGAGGAGCACCGGGTGCGCCTGGACAAGGGCGTCGAACTGCTGATCGGGCTCGAGGCGATCTCGGAGCCGGACGAGCGCGGCTTCCGGACGGTGATGTGCATCCTCAACGGGCAGTTGCGTCCGGTGTCGGTGCGCGACAAGTCCGTCGCCAGCGAGGTTCCGGCCGCGGAGAAGGCCGACCGCACCAACCCCGGGCACGTCGCCGCACCGTTCGCCGGCGCCGTGACCCTCCTGGTCGCCGAAGGTGACCGGGTCGCCGCCGGTGACACCGTCGCCACCATCGAGGCGATGAAGATGGAGGCCGCGATCACCGCGCCGCGCGGCGGCACCGTCACCCGTGTCGCCCTCGGCGGCGTGTCCCAGGTGGAAGGCGGTGACCTGCTGGTCGTCGTGTCCGAGGCGAGCGCGGAGTGATCGGACGGTTCTCCGGGACGGTGCGATGACCCGGATCGTGGCCGGCCGGGCCGGGGGGCGGCGCCTGAAGGTGCCGCCCCGCGGCACCCGGCCCACCTCGGAGCGGGTCCGGGAGGCGCTGTTCAGCTCCCTCACGGCCCGGATGGAGCTCGAGGGCGCGTCGGTGCTGGACCTGTACGCCGGCTCCGGCGCGCTCGGCCTCGAGGCGTTGTCCCGGGGCGCCACCCATGCCCTGCTCGTCGAGTCCGACGCGCAGGCCGCCGCGGTGATCCGCCGGAACATCGGCGAACTCGGGCTGCCTGCGGTGTTGCGGGCGGCGCCGGTGGCTGCGGTGCTCGGCGGGGTTCCGGACCGGGTCTACGACCTGGTGCTCGCAGATCCGCCGTATGCGGTGACCGAGCAGGCGGTGTCCGCGATGCTCGCCGGCTTGGTCGACGGGGGCTGGGTGGGGGAGGGTTCCGTGGTGGTGCTCGAGCGCTCCTCCCGCTCGCCGGAAACGGTGTGGCCGGACGCCCTCGAACCGGAACGCGTCCGCAAGTACGGTGAGACCCGGATCGAGATTGCCACCTGCTACGGTTCGGACTCATGAGCAGTGCGGTCTGCCCCGGTTCGTTCGATCCCGTGACCAATGGCCATCTCGACGTCATCTCGCGGACTGCTGTGCAGTTCGACGAAGTGACGGTGACCGTCGTGATCAACCCCAACAAGCAGGGAATGTTCACGGTCCCCGAGCGCATCGAGATGCTCACCGAAGCCACCGCGCATCTCGGCAACGTGCGCGTCGACTCCTGGCAGGGCCTGTTGGTGGACTACGCACGTGCCCACGGGATCACCGCCATCGTCAAGGGCCTGCGCGGTGCCAACGACTTCGACTACGAGCTGCAGATGGCGCAGATGAACCACAAGCTCACCGGCGTCGACACCCTCTTCGTCGCGACCAATCCGGCCTACAGCTACCTGTCGAGTTCGCTCGTCAAGGAGGTCGCCACCTACGGCGGCGACGTCGCCGACATGCTTCCGGCTACGGTGCACAAGCGGCTCCTCGCGCGGATCGCGGAGCGCACAGCCGCGCAGCGCTGATCGGGCCCAGCCGCGCAGCGCTGGCCGGGCGGGGCCGGCCCCGCCGTTCGATTGCCGACACACCGGGTGCGCGATGCCCGACTCGGACGGTGCCTGCGGCAGACTTGCATCCGGCGGCGGTCGCACCGGCCGCGCCGGGACGACGATTGGGGTTGCGCGTGTACCGGGTATTCGAGGCACTCGACGAGCTGGTCGCGATCGTCGAGGAAGCACGCAGTGTCCCGATGACCGCGAGCTGCGTGGTCCCGCGCGGCGACGTACTGGATCTGCTCGACGACGTCCGCGACGCGTTGCCCGCGGAACTGGACGACGCGCAGGACGTCCTGGACCATCGTGACAAGCTCATCGGTGACGCGCGGACCCAGGCCGACAAGACGGTCGCGGACGCCGACGCGGAAGCCCGCGAGACTCTCGACAACGCCCGCGCGGACGCGGACCGCATGCTCGCCGACGCGAAGGCGCAGGCGGACCGGATGGTGCAGGAGGCCCGCGCCCACGCCGACGATCTGGTGCGCGATGCCCAGGCCGAGGCCGACGACACGATCGCCGACGCCAAGGAGCAGTACGAGTCCGTGACGGTCCGCGCGCAGGCCGAGGCCGACCGCATGATCGAGGCAGGCAAGGCCTCGTACGAGCGGTCGGTCGCCGACGGCGAGGCCGAGCAGGCTCGGCTGGTGTCGAAGACGGAGGTCGTGCAGGCCGCGCACGCCGAGTCGGCCCGGGTCATCGACGCCGCGCATGCCGAGTCGGATCGGTTGCGATCGGAATGCGACGAGTACGTCGATTCGAAGCTCGCCGAGTTCGAGGACGTGCTCGGAACGACCCTGCGGTCGGTGGGTCGCGGCCGGCAGCAGTTGCGAACGGGCGCCGGGGTGCCCGACTACACGGAGGCCGAACGCCGGTCCGAGCGGCGCCGCTGACGCTTCCGGCGTCCGCGCGGGGGGTTGGGGGGCGATTTCGTTGTGCCCGGCTCCGTCGCGTATCGTGGAGTGGTTGCCCAGCCGTTCCGCGGCATCCGCCACCTGGAAAGAGGAAGAAGCATTCCCGTGTCTGCCCGCCGTCACAGCTCCCAGCATCCCGACCGGGATTCGGGTCTCGTGCTGGACGTACTCTCGCTCGGCCGCCGTCCGGGTTCCATGCGCACCGTCCACGAAGTGGTACCCGCGCCGGTGCGGATCGGACTCGACGCAATCGCGATCGAGGAAGGCACGGATGTGGAACTCGACCTCCGGTTGGAAGCGGTCTCGGAGGGGGTCCTCGTCACCGGGACCGTGCGTGCCGATACAGTCGGCGAGTGCTCGCGCTGCCTCGAGCCCTTCGAGGACTCGGTGGAGTTGTACCTGACGGAGCTGTTCGCCTACCCGAACAGCGTCACGGAGCAGACCACCGACGAGGACGAGGTCTACCGCCTGGTGGACGACACGATCGACCTCGAGCCGGTCATCGTCGACACCGTCGGACTGGAACTTCCGCTGCGGCCGTTGTGTAGTGACGACTGCGCGGGACTGTGCCCCGAATGCGGCATTCGCCTGGCGATTGCGGAATCCGGGCACGGGCATGAGAGAATGGATCCTCGCTGGGCTGGGTTGGCAGCCGCTTTCGGCGCAGGCTCCGAAGAACCCAGCAGTGCATCCGACAGCAAGAACAACGAGGAGAAGTAGACGTGGCCGTCCCCAAGCGCAGAATGTCGCGTTCGAACACCCGGTCGCGGCGGAGCCAGTGGAACACCACTGCGCCGACGCTCGTCACCTGCCCGAGCCGCGGCTGCGGCGAGAAGAAGCTGCCGCACGTGGCGTGCCCGTCGTGCGGCACCTACAACGGCCGTCAGGTGACCGCCGCCGTCTAGTTCTCGAATCTGAGACATCGTGACGAGCGATTCGACCACCGCATCCGAGGGCGGCGAAGGGGAACACGCGTCCCTTCTCGCCGCCCTCGGTGTCGATGTGGATCCGGAGCTGCTGACGCTTGCGCTCACGCACCGCTCCTACGCGTACGAGAACGGCGGCCTGCCGACCAACGAGCGTCTCGAGTTCCTCGGCGACGCCGTCCTGGGCCTCACCGTCACCGAGAAGCTGTACCTGTCGCACCCGGACAAGTCCGAGGGTGAACTCGCGAAGATCCGGGCTTCGGTGGTGAACATGCACGCCCTCGCGGAGGTCGCGCGATCCCTCGGTGAGGGGGGCCTCGGTCCGCACCTGCTGCTCGGCAAGGGTGAGGAACTCACCGGTGGCCGCGACAAGCCCAGCATCCTCGCGGACGGCATGGAGTCGCTGCTCGGTGCCGTCCACCTGCAGCACGGCATCGACGTCGCGCGCACCGTCGTGCTGCGCCTGTTCGCCGAACTCCTGGAGCGCGGCCCGCGCCTCGGCGCCGGCCTCGACTGGAAGACGAGCCTGCAGGAACTGACCGCGGAACGCGGCGTGGGCGTGCCGGCGTACGAGATCACCGCCACCGGCCCGGACCACGACAAGGAATTCACCGCGACGGTGATCGTCGCGGGCGACGCTCGTGGTGTCGGCGTGGGACGCACGAAGAAGGAAGCCGAGCAGAAGGCCGCCGCCGCGGCCTGGCAGAGCCTGTCCGACAGCGACGCCGCCCCCACCGGCGCCGCGGCCGACCAGAACTGACCCGGCGTGCCCGAACTGCCCGAGGTCGAGGTCGTCCGCCGCGGCCTGGACGCGCACGTCCGGGGCGCCACCATCGAGTCCGTCCAGGTGCTGCACCCTCGTGCGGTGCGCCGCCACGAACCCGGCCCGCGGGATCTCGCGTTGCGGCTGACCGGGCAGGCCGTCGCCGCCGTCCAGCGTCGCGGCAAGTACCTGTGGCTCGTCCTCGAGCCCGCCGACGTCGCGCTGGTCGTGCATCTCGGGATGAGCGGACAGATGCTGGTCCAGCCGCCTGCGGTGCCGGACGAGAAGCACCTGCGCATCCGCGCCGTTCTCGACAACGGCACCGATCTGCGGTTCGTGGACCAGCGCACCTTCGGAGGCTGGGCCCTCGCCCCGCTCGTCGAGGTCGACGGCGCCGTCCTGCCGGAACCCGTCGCACACATCGCCCGCGACCCCCTGGACCCAGCGTTCGATGCGGCCGCCGTGGTGAAGGTGCTGCGCGGCAAGCACTCCGAGATCAAGCGCCTCCTCCTCGACCAGACCGTCGTCTCGGGCATCGGCAACATCTACGCCGACGAATCGCTGTGGCGGGCCGGCGTACACGGCAACCGCGCAGCCGATCGGCTCGGGGGACCGACCCTGCGCCGGCTGCTCGATGCGGCCCGCGACGTGATGGGCGAGGCACTCGCGAAGGGTGGCACCTCGTTCGATGCCCTCTACGTCAACGTCAACGGCGAGTCCGGGTACTTCGATCGGTCGCTGAACGTCTACGGCCAGGAGAACCTGCCGTGCCCGCGGTGCGGTACGCCGGTGCGGCGCGAGAAGTTCATGAACCGTTCGTCGTTCAGTTGCCCGACGTGTCAGCCGCCGCCCCGGAGCGCGCGGCGAGTCTGAGCTCCGCCCACCTCCGAGTCGAAGCAGCGAATCCGCCTCACGATCCCGCTCCGGGCAGGCACAGTGGGAGCGGCGGAGGAGGACGCACATGCGAACATGGAGGAGAGCCGTGCCCGTGGCTGCGGCAGCGCTGACGGTGGCACTCGCGGTCGGCGGCTGCGGCACCGACGACACCTACCCGAGCGAGTCGGCGCAGACGACCACCGAGGCAGCCCCGGAGACGACCCCACCGACCGGGACGGCCGGTTCCGAACCCGGGCAGCCGGGCACCGAGCCGCAGGTCACCGAGGCGACGGGTGGGATCCCGGCCTATCAGCCGTCGACACTCGTGAGCCGATCGATCGGCTCGACCGTCCTGACGACCTCCGACCCGATCGAACAGGTCGGCGCCTTCTACCTCGACTTCGTGGACCGGGAGGGGTGGCAGACGGTCTCCGAAAGCGTCACCCCGTACAGCACGAGTCTCACGATCAGGAAGGAAGGTGAGGGCGCCTCCATCTCGGTCTCGTCGGGCGGTGACGGGACGCTGGTCTCCATCAGCACCTATCCGTCCCCGTGACGGGCCGCCCGGTTGTCTCGGCTCGAATCGGGGACCCGGGGTGGGATACGGTGGATCCGGTGCGCCGGGAAGTCTGGTCGGCAGACGATGACCGCTACCCGAAATCCGAGGACGATCGATGACGACACCCTTCTCCCGCCTGCCGTTGCTCTCACGTGGATCGTGGGAGGAATCCAAGCGGGTGACCGAGATTCTCCGCAAGGAGACGGTCGGCGGTGTCCTGCTGCTCATCGGCGCGCTCGTGGCCCTGATCTGGGCCAACACGCCGTGGTCCGACGCCTACCACAGCCTACGTGACACGACGGTGGGCCCGTCCGCCCTGCATCTGGACCTCTCGCTCGGGACGTGGGCGGCCGACGGTCTGCTGGCCATCTTCTTCTTCGTCGTCGGCTTGGAACTCAAGCGCGAGTTCGTCGCCGGCGACCTGCGCGATCTACGGCGCGCGGCGGTGCCGATCACCGCCGCGGTGGGGGGAATGGCGGTTCCCGCCGTCGTGTTCGTCGCGGTGAATCTGCGCGGCGGAGGGGACGCCCTGGCGGGGTGGGCCGTGCCCACCGCCACCGACATCGCCTTCGCCGTGGCCATCCTGGCCGTCATCGGCACACACCTCCCGGCCGCACTGCGTACCTTCCTGCTCACGCTCGCCGTCGTCGACGACCTGCTCGCCGTCACCGTGATTGCGGTGTTCTACACCGACGACCTCGACTTCGTGTACCTCGGACTGGCGGTGCTGCCGCTGCTCGCCTTCGCGCTCGCGGTGCAGCGCGGCATCCGGTTCTGGTGGCTCCTGGTGCCGCTGGCGGCGCTCACGTGGTTCCTCGTCCACGAATCCGGCGTGCACGCCACCGTGGCCGGCGTCCTGCTCGGGTTCACCGTGCCGGTCGCCCGCCGGACCCGCACCGGCACGGAAGCCATGGCCGAGCAGTTCGAACATCGCCTCCGGCCACTGTCGGCCGGGGTGGCTGTCCCGATCTTCGCGTTCTTCGCCGCCGGCGTGACGATCGGGGGCCTCGACGGCCTGGGTGAGGCGCTCCGCGACCCGATCTCGATCGGTGTCGTCGCGGGCCTCGTGCTCGGCAAGGTCGTCGGGATCTTCGGCGTCACCTACCTGATGGCGCGGTTCACCCGCGCCCACCTGGACGAGGGTCTGAGCTGGCTGGACGTGCTCGGGGTCGCGCTGCTCGGCGGCATCGGCTTCACCGTCTCTCTGCTGATCGGGGATCTCGCGTACGGCGCCGGCACCGTCGCGGCCGACCACATCAAGGTTGCCGTCCTCGTCGGCTCCCTCACGGCGGCACTCGCCGCCTCGGTGGTGCTCCGCTCCCGGAACCGGGCCTACCGCAGGATCGCCGAACTCGAGACCGTCGACGCGGATCACGACGGCATCCCGGACGTCTACCAGCGCTGAGGCTCCGCCGGGTCGCGTGGCAGGGGTCGTCGGTTTCCTGGGCGGGGTGATCGCCCCCGCCTAGAATGGACGGACGGACATCGCGGCGGCACCCGCTCCGGCGTCGCCCCGGGCACCGCGGTGTACGCGGGTGATCGGAGGTGGACGTGCATCCCTCCGAACCCGCACGCGTGCTACCCCGCCGGGCGTATCGGGCGCTCGTCGCGTTTCTGGTCCTCTTCGCTCTGCTCCTCGCCGGACCTCGCCTGGTGGCGGTGTACACCGACTGGCTCTGGTTCGGAGAGGTCGGCTACCGGGACGTGTGGGGCACCGTCCTCGTGACCCGGCTGGTGCTGTTCGCCGTGGTGACGCTCGTGGTGACGGGGCTGCTCTTCGGAGCGACGGTGTGGGCGTACCGATCGCGGCCCCTGTTCGCCACCGGTCCGGACGATCCGATCGAGCGATACCGGATCATGGTCCTGCGGCGCCCGAAACTGTACGCGATCGGCATCCCGCTGCTGCTGGGACTGTTCTTCGGCCTGAGCGCACAGAGCCAGTGGGCCAGGGTGCAGCTCTTCCTCCACGGCGGAGCATTCGGAAGCACCGACGCCGAGTTCGGGCACGACATCGGGTTCTACGTCTTCGACCTGCCCTTCTACCGGCTCCTGCTGACGTGGGCGTTCCTCGCGCTGTTCCTGGCACTCGTGCTCTGCACGGCCACCCACTTTCTCTTCGGCGGACTCCGGGTGCCCTTCGTGACCGGCTCCGGCACTCGGCGCGGCACCACCGGCGCGACGACGCGCGCGGCCCGGATCCAGATCGCGGTTTTCGCCGGGAGTTTCATCGCGCTCAAGGCGGTCGCATACTGGTTCGATCGGTACGAGCTGTTGTGGAGCGGCCGGAAGGAACCGACGTTCACCGGGGCCGGGTTCACCGACATCAACGCGGTCCTGCCGGCGCGCCTGATCCTGGTGGCGATCGCCGTGCTCTGCGCGGCGGCGTTCTTCGCCTCGATCCTGCTGGACGACCTGCGGGTGCCGTTGATGGCGACCGCGCTCCTGGTCCTGTCGTCGATCGTCGTCGGCGGTGTCTTCCCGGCACTCACGGAGCAGTTCTCGGTGCGCCCGAACGCCGCCGATCGTGAGAGCCCGTACATCGAGCGCAACATCGCCGCGACCAGACAGGCGTACGGGATCGAGGCCGATCGCGTCGAGTACCTCGACTATCCCGGGGTCGGAACCCGGCCACCACGGGAGATCCCGGCCGACGTCACCACGATCGCCAACGCCCGGCTGCTGGACCCGAACGTGCTCTCCAGGACCTTCACCCAGCAACAGCAGCTGAAGAACTTCTACGGGTTCACTCCGCAGCTGGACATCGACCGGTACACCATCGACGGGGAGATCGGTGACTACATCGTCGCCGCCCGGGAACTCTCCCCGGACAGCCTGAGCGGCAATCAGACCCAGTGGATCAACCGGCACACCGTCTACACCCACGGCAACGGATTCGTGGCGGCGCCGGCGAACCGGGTCAACGCCGCCGTCCGGGACGCGGCCGCGGCCGGCAGCGGAAGCGACAGCGGATACCCCATCTACACCGTCAGCGACATAGCTTCCCAAGCTTCCGACCGGCAGCTGATCCCGGTCGAGCAACCGCGCATCTACTTCGGTGAGTTGATCGCGGCGTCGGACCCGGACTACGCGATCGTCGGCGGGCCTGCCGGTGCGGCGCCGCGCGAGTACGACACGGACACCTCCCAGTACACCTACACCGGAAGCGGGGGAGTGCCGATCGGGAACTGGATCAACCGGCTGGCCTTCGCGGTGCGCTACGGCGAGCGCAACATTCTGTTCTCCGGCGCCATCGGGGTGGATTCGAAGATCATCTTCGATCGTGATCCGAAGACCCGCGTGGAGCGGGTCGCGCCGTGGCTGCGCACCGACGGCAATCCGTACCCTGCGGTCGTGGACGGCCGGATCGTCTGGATCGTCGACGGCTACACCACCCTCGCGCACTACCCGTATTCCCAGTCCGGCGCGCTGCCCGGCGCCGGCCTCACCGATACCGGCCGGCTGTTGCCGGGTGAGGCCGTCTCCTACATCAGGAACTCGGTCAAGGCCACGGTGGACGCCTACGACGGCACCGTCACCCTCTACCAGGTGGACCTGAACGACCCGGTCCTCGTGGCGTGGATGGGCGCCTTCCCCGGTGCCGTGCAACCGCCGGAATCGATCAGCCCGGAACTGCGCGCCCACTTCCGATACCCGGAGGACCTCTTCGGTCTCCAGCGGGAGCGGCTCGCGAAGTACCACGTCGACGACCCGCGGGAATTCTTCACCAACAATGCGTTCTGGTCCGTCCCCAGCGATCCGACCTCCGAAGCCGTCGGGTCTCAGCCGCCGTACTATGTGCTGGTCGGTGACCGCGAGAACGCGGAACCGTCCTTCCGTCTGGCCAGCGCGATGGTCGGGTTCAACCGGGAATTCCTCTCCGCCTACATCTCGGTGGACTCCGACCCGGACAACTACGGCCGGATGGAGGTGCTGCAGCTGCCGACCGACACGCAGACCCAGGGTCCGCAGCAAACCCAGAACTCGATGATCTCCGACACCCGGGTGGCCTCCGAACGCACCCTGCTCGAGCGGTCCAACCGGATCCACTACGGCAATCTGCTGACGCTGCCGATCGCGGACGGCGGGGTGCTCTACGTCGAGCCCCTGTTCACCGAGCGTCTCACCAGCACCGCCGACGGCTCGACGTTCCCGCAGTTGTCGCGGGTGCTGGTCAGCTATCGCGAACCCAGCGCCGGCGGCGTCCGCGTCGGGTACGCACCCACCCTCGCCGAGGCACTCGACCAGGTCTTCGGTGCGGGAACGGGCCGGGTGGCAACCGCACCCGGCGGTGACGCCGCGACCGCGCCGGATCCTGCTGCGACCGCACCGCCGCCCGAGGAAGGCGCTGCGGTGCCGCCGACCACCGCGCCAGCGGAGCCGACCCCGGAACAGCTGACCGCTGCCGTCGTCGAACTGAACAGTGCCCTGGCGGATCTGCGCGAAGCCCAGCGCACGGGCGACTTCACGTCGTACGGCGCTGCGCTCGACCGGCTCCAACGCGCCGTCGACAACTTCCTGGCGGCTGGGGGAAGCCTCAACTGAAGTTCACGTGGCCGATGTCGGGGACCGTCCGGCACCGCAAGCTCCGTCCCGAGACCGCGGGATTTCGGTCGCGTCCCGGCAGAAAAGCGGTAGCCGTGCCAGGGTGATCCGCCTCGCCGTCGTAGTCGGGCAAGCGCTCGCCACCACGCAGCGGGTCCACCTGGACGTGCGCCCGGTGCACCTCCGCGTACCGCGCAGTGCGCCGGTCAGTCGTCTGACCTTTCGGGGTCGGCGACCTCCACGAGCTGGTCCAGTGCATCGGTCGTGGTGGTGGCCGCCAGCGCGAAGGGGTCGACCACAAGGTCGGCGCTGGCGTCGCGGAGCCGCTCGGAGTCGTGGCTGCCGTGGGCGGTGACGGCGACCTTGCCGCGAAACCCGTGGTGACGCAGTCCGTGCAGGAGCGCGAGATTCGTCTCCAGGACAGGGATCGTGCTGATCACGTACCGCGCGGTCGACAGAGGGAGGGTTTCGAGGAAGTGTGCGTCCTCGGCGCTGCCGTAGACAGCCGTGATGCCGAGCCGACGGTTGGTCGACACGCGGTGCGGATCGAAGTCCACCGCGAGCACGCGGTGGTCGGTCTCGCTCAGCCGGTCGGCGAGGTGCCCACCGAACCGGCCCAGCCCGTAGACGATGCCGTCGACGTCGGCATCGGGCCCGTCGAGAGCGACACGGCGGACGTCGGAACGCTCGAAGAGACGCAGACCGCCCGCGAGGCGCTCGTAGATCCGGTGCGAGTACAAGATCAGGTAGGTCGATCCCCCGATCGTGACCACGCCGACGACGGTGATCAGGCTGACCGTCGCGTTCGTGATGTGCCCCAGGCTCAGCCCGAGTGCCGCCAGGATCAACGAGAACTCGGAGATCTGCGCCACCGTGAGACCGGCGAGGAAGCCCACCCGCACCGGGTACCGCATGAAGGACATGATCGCCACGACGATCAACGGGTTGCCGACCAGTACGAAGACCGAGAAGACGATGGCGGGCACGATCTGTTGCCCGGCGTCCGTGAAGTCGAGCCGGGCGCCCAGATCGAGGAAGAAGAACAGCAGCAGGAAGTCCCGCAGGCTCACCATGCGGGCGCCGAGGGCGTCGCGGTACGGCGTGCTCGCCAGCGACACACCGGCGAGGAAGGCACCCACTTCGGAACTGAAGCCCAGCCACTCGCTGAAGGCAGCAACCGAGACCGCATACGCGACACCGAAGAGCACCAGTAGTTCCTGGGAACGCGCGACGTGGCCGAGCAGCCACGGCAGGACGTAGCGCATCAGCACGACGATGCCGGCGAGCAACCCGAGCCCCTTGACGAGCACGAGTGCGACCCCGACGGCGACGTGATCGTCCGTCGACTGGCCGAAGGCGGTGAGCACGATCATCACCAGCACGACCACGATGTCCTGGACGATGAGGAAGCCCACGGCGATGCGGCCGTGCAACTGCTCGAGCTCGCGCTTGTCCGACAGCAGCTTGACGATGATGATCGTCGACGAGAAGGTCAGGGCGACGGCCACATACATCGCCGATACCGAATCCATGCCGAGCGCCAGCGCGATGAGGTAGCCGACCACCGAGGTGAACAGGACCTGCCCGAGCCCGGTGGCGAGTGCCACGGGACCGGTGGTGCGAACGAGGTGGAGGTCGAGCTTGAGCCCCACCAGGAACAGCAGGATCGCGATTCCCATCCGGGCCAGCAACTCGACGGTGCTGTCCGCGACGACCCACCCCGTACCGGTCGGACCGACGAGGATGCCGACGCCGATGAACGCGACGATCATCGGCTGCCGCAGCCGCGTCGCGAGCAGCCCTGCCAGCGCAGCGAGGGCGAGGATCGCGGCGACGAGCGGGAAGGAGTGCACGTCCACGGCGGGTCACCTACTCACGGTCGGTGCGGCGACGGGACCGCGTCTCCGGCGGGGTGTCGTGGTCCCTCGTGCGGTCCGGGCGCGCAGGGACTTGTCGACGGCGACGACGAGCACCGCCAGCGTGGCGAGGCCGACGATGCGCAGCCATGCGCCGGCGTCGATCGGCGCGGTCTGGAAGAGCGTGTTCATGGCGGGTACATAGGTGATGGCCAGTTGCGCGAGCGTCTGGACGAACACCCCGACGAGGATCCACCGGTTGCCGAAGAACCCGATCCGCCACACCGACGACGTGAGCGAGCGGCAGCTGAAGAGGTAGAACAGCTCCACCGCCACGACGAGATTGACGGCCGAGGTGCGTGCCTCGTCGACGCCGGCGCCGTTGCCCAACTCCCACTCGAACAGCCACCACGCGCCGCCCACGATGAGCCCGGACACCAGCAGGATCCGGGTGACGAGCGCACCGGTCAGCAGCGGGCGAGTGGGGTCCCGCGGGGGCCGGGACATCGTGTCGGGTTCCTTCGGCTCGAAAGCCAGCATGAGACCCAGCGCGACGGCGGTCGTCATGTTGATCCACAGGATCTGGGTGGGCAGGATCGGCAGGGTCGTCCCGAAGACGATGGCGGCGAGGATGACCAGGCCCTGCCCGAGGCTGGTGGGGAGTACCCACACGATGAACTTCGTGAGGTTGTCGAAGACGCCGCGTCCTTCCTCGACGGCGGCCTCGATGGTGGCGAAGTCGTCGTCGGTGAGCACCATGTCGGCGGCCTCCTTGGCGACCTCCGTTCCGCCATGTCCCATGGCCACCCCGATGTCGGCCTGCCGCAGGGCGGGAGCGTCGTTGACGCCGTCACCCGTCATGGCGACGACGTGGCCGCGTTCCTGCAGGGCCCCGACCAACCGGAGCTTCTGTTCGGGGGAGACCCGTGCGAACACCCTCGCCCGGCCGACCGCCTCCGCGAGTTCCTCGACAGGGATCGCGTCGAGATCCTGTCCGGTGAGCACCAGGCCGTCGTCGGCCTCGCCGATCAGCCCGAGTTGCCGCGCGATCGCCGCTGCGGTGGCCGCATGGTCGCCGGTGATCATCTTGACCGCGATGCCGGCGACGTGGCACACGTGCACGGCGTCCACGGCAGCCTGCCGGGGCGGGTCGAGCATCGCGTGCAGGCCGGTGAACACCATCTCGTCCGAGACGACCGGCAGGTCGAACACCGCCTCCGCATCGATCGTGCGGACGGCCGTGGCCAGCACGCGCAACCCCTGCCGCGCCAAGTCCTCGACGGCCCGGTGGACCGAGTCCCGGTCCAGGGGAAGAAGGCCGCCGTCGGGACCCATGGCGTAGCGGCACCGTTCGAGAATCCGCTCGACGGCACCCTTTGCGAGCACGATCCGCTCACTCGGGTGCGACCCGGCGTGCAGTGTCGCCATGAACTGGCGTTCGGAACTGAACGGGATGGTGCCGACACGGGGATGTTCGGCGCGGACCGCGTCGGGCCCGAGGCCGGCCTTGCCCGCCACGACGAGCATCGCGGCCTCGGTGGGATCACCGACGACGGACCACCGGCCGTCCTGCCGGTCGAGGTGGGCGTCGTTGCATCCGGCACCCGCGACGATCGTCCACCGCAGGGCCTCGTCCGAATCGGTCGGCGCGACGGATCCGGTGGGATCGTGGACGGCGCCTTCGGGCGCGTATCCCGATCCGGTCACCGTGTACAGCGAGTGCATCGTCCACAGGTGGCGCACGGTCATCTGGTTCGCGGTGAGAGTTCCCGTCTTGTCCGAACAGATAACGGTCGTGCTGCCGAGCGTCTCCACGGCGGGTAGGCGACGGATCACCGCTCGGCGCCGGGCCATTCGCGCCACGCCGATGGCCATGGTGATGGTGACGACCGCCGGGAGTCCTTCGGGGATCGCACCGACCGCGAGCGCCACCGCGGCGGTGAACGTTTCCGGCGCGTCCTGACCGCGGACGAGACCGATCGCGAAGGTCGCCGCCGCCAGTACGACGATCGCCACGGTCAGAACCCTGCTGAACGAGGTCAGTTTGGCGGTGAGCGGCGTGGCCAGCACGTCCGCCGCCCCGACGAGGCGATGGATCTCCCCGAGTTCGGTCCGGTCGCCGGTCGCGACGGTGATCCCGGCGCCTGTCCCGGCGGTGACCAACGTGCCCGAATGCACCATGTTGCGGCGATCCGCCACGGCGGTGGCGCGCGGAAGGACCACCTCGTCCTTGAGCACCGGGACGGACTCCCCGGTCAGCGCGGACTCGTCGACCTGCAGTTCGGCCACGCGGATCAGGCGCAGGTCCGCGGGAACCTTGTCGCCGGCCTCGAGGACGACGAGATCACCGGGTACGAGGTCGTCCGACGGCAG
Source organism: Rhodococcus sp. GXMU-t2271 (assembly GCF_041414735.1). NCBI lineage: Bacteria > Bacillati > Actinomycetota > Actinomycetes > Mycobacteriales > Nocardiaceae > Rhodococcus > Rhodococcus sp. GXMU-t2271. The sequence continues at coordinate 163,625 of NZ_JAUIZP010000027.1, read as the reverse complement.
GGTCTGCTGGCGGCCGCCGCGGATCACACGTGTCTGTGTGCGCACCATGGACCGGAGTGCGTCGAGCGCCGCCTCGGCCTTGGACTCCTGGACGAAGCCGACGGTGGCATTGACCAGCACGACCGCGAGGATGACCGCCGAGTCGACGTATTCGTCCAGCCACAGCGTGATCGCCGCTGCGGACAACAGGACATAGATGAGGGGATTGTGGAACTGGCGCAGAATCCGCCGCAGCAACCCGTGGCCCGACGCCGCCGGCAGGACGTTGGGCCCGAAGCGATCCAGTCTGTGGACGGCCTCGTCCGCGTCGAGGCCGCGATGTGGATCGGTCTCGTGCAGGAGCACGACCTCGTGGGCCGACAGGTCGTGGTAAGTGTCGACGGGCGAGGAATCGAGGGGGGCAACCATCACGCGACCTCCGGCATCGATTGCGGGGATGACGAGAGCAGCAAACGGGGTCGGTCCGGCACGCCGGATGCAGAGCAGGCGGTCGTCGACTCCGACGGTGAGGGCCTCCGGCGATCCGACGTGCAGCCCCGCCCGCCGTGGATGATTGCGAGCACGATGTCGGGCAGATCTTCGACCGTCTGCACGACGCCGAGTGTGGCCGTCACGACGCCCAGCAGTTGCCCGGCGGCGACCTCGAGCATCGACGGATTGGTGTCGACGACCACGATCCGAGACGGCGGGACGCCGTCCCCGAGCATCGCGTCCACCGCGGCACGGCTCATGGTGCCTCCCTGGTCGTGAGATGCGAACACCGATCGCCGACCAGACTTCCCGGCACTCCGGGCATCACCCTATCGTGCGTGCGGCCCGGATCGAAGGGGCTTCGGTCCCTCCTGGAGTCACTGATGCACGAGGCTGAGCCGGCGCCACGACCACAGGGTCAGCCCCGCCGAGACGACCGGAACGGTGAGTGCGAGTGCGAGCTGCGGAGCGTTCACGGAACCGGCTTGCGGTCCCGCCGCCCACAGACCCGGAGCGGAGAACGGGAACCAGCCGCCGGCTCCGGTCATGACCGCCATCTGGGCGGCAATCACCACGGCGATGATCGCCCCGATCGCGGGCAGGTATCCCCGTGCCACGGTGGCGACCCAGGCGCAGGGAAAGGCGAGCCCCGCGGTGAGCAGGGCTACGGCGAGGAATTTGCCGACGAGCGCAGCCGTCCCCGGGTCGAGGGGATCGTCGTCGACGAACGTTCCCGCGACCGCAAGCGCGGCGCCCGTCGCGACGCTGACGGCGACGGACCAGGTCAGCAGGATCAGCAGTTTCGCTGCAGCGACGGCCGAGCGGGAGACCGGGGCGGCCCACAACCCGCTGATCGCCCCGTCGGTGAACTCGCGGCCGAAGACCCAGCCGACGACTACACCGAACCCGAGAAGCCCGCCCACCGAGACGATGGTGTCGGCTGCGGCGAACAGCCCCGCACGGCCTCCGTCCCCGACGATCGCCTGCGCCTTTCCCGCCATCGCGGCGTCGGCACCGTGCACGGATCGCAGAGTCAGCACGCACATGGCCACCACCCCCGTCGTGAGAAGGACAGTGGTGACCCATACGGGACGTGCCCGCCGGAACTTGGCCCATTCCACCGCCAGCGCGGCCCGGACCTGCTCGGACGTGGTCATCGGCGCGCCTCGCTGTCGCGGTACACGAGGTCGAAGAACTGCCGCTCGAGGTCGATGCCGCAGGGGTCGAGGGCACCGACGGTGCGCCCCTCGTTCACGACTGTGATGCGGTCGGCCACGCGGGCGACCTCGTCGAGGTGGTGACTCGACACCAGCGTCGCCGCGCCGCGCTCCCGGCTGCGCTGCAGCAGCGTGCGCAACAGCATGATCCCGGCCGGATCCAGCGCATTGGTCGGCTCGTCCAGGATCAGCACATCCGGGTCCGCGATCAGCGCCGCAGCCAGCCCCAGTCGCTGCCGGTTGCCGAGGGACAGTTTCCGGGCACTGGTCCGTGCCCACCGGGTCAGGACGAGTTCCTCGATCCACCGGTCGGCCGCGGCGGTGGCGCCCGCCGCGGACAGGCCGGCGAGACGCCCCGCGATGCGCAGGTTCTGCGTGACGGTCAGTTCGGGGTAGAGAAGCGGTGTTTCGACGAGGTGCCCGACTCCCGTCCAGTGCCGAGCCGGCATCGATGCCGGTGCCAGGCCTCGGACGCGCACGATTCCGTCGTCGGGCTCGATCATGCCGAGGAACAGGCGCATCAAGGTCGTCTTGCCCGCCCCGTTGAGGCCCACGAAGGCGTGCACCTCGCCCGCGCGCACCTCGGTGGAGACGTTCTCGAGTACGGCCGAGGAGCCGTAGCGTGTGCACACGTTGCGGCACTCGAGCACGACGTCGCCCACCGCGGTCATGACGTCTCCCGCGACTGACGCGAAGGACGGGCCTGCGGTGCGAGCTGGTGCAGGGCCGACACAATTCGGTTGCCGAGAGTCCCGTCGCCGGTCTCTGCCCAGTCCGTCAGCGCCGCCATGAGGGCGCCCATGCAGGCCCCGGCGGCGACGGCGGCGTCGAGTCGTCGGGTGCCCGGTTCGGCGAGCGCGGCAGCGACGGCCTCCTGGGTGCGCAGCGTGTTCTCCCACATCCGCGCGCGCAGCCGGGGGTGCGCCGCGACGATTCTCAGGCGGGTGCGCACGTCCCCGAGGTCGCTCTCGGGAATCTGCGCCCAGGCGTCGAGGACCCCCCGGCACACCCGTTCCAGCGGGCTCCGGTCCGCCGATTGCGCGGCCACGGCCTCCGCGATGACCGGGTCGTAGGGGTCGTCGAGCAGGACCGCGTCCTTGGACGGAAAGTGCCGGAAGAACGTCATGTGCGACACCCCGGCGGCGGCGGCGATCCGGTCCACGGTGACGGCGTCGTAGCCGTCCTCGGTGAACAGTTGCACCGCCGTCGCCTGGATGCGCTGACGGGTTCGCGCGGACTTGGACACCCAGAAATGTTATCGACTAACATTTCGGGGGGCAAGGAGATTCCACCGCGGGTGAGTCATGCGCTCAGGAGGTCGCGGCGCCGGAACGCGGCCAGCCCGGCCGCCGTGACGAGCGCGGCAAGAGCGACGAGAGCGACGAAGGAACCCGCGGCGAACGGTTCGAGCGGCATCTGCCGTACATGGTTCAGCGGGGAGAAGGCGCCGGCGCCGTCGGGCAGATTCAGGATCGGTCCGAAACTGCCCACCAGGTAGCCGCAGACGACCAGCACCCAGACCAGATCGAAGGCGCGAGGGACGAGACCGAACAGCGCCGCTGCGATCGCCGCGATGCCGAGCACGGCGGGAACGTAGCCGACATGCGCCCATACCGACGCGGCCGCCCGGGTCGGCTCGCCGGTGGACGCCGCGGCCCCCAGCCCGGTCCCCAAGCCGGCGAGTGCGAGGAGCGCCACCACGCCCACGGCGGTCACGGACAGCCCCGATGCCATCCATCCGGCGCGGCTCGTGGCGGTCGCCAAGACGGGCTCGATCCGGCCCGACTGCTCCTCGCTCCGCAAGCGACGGACCGACAGGATCGCGAAGCAGGAGGCGAGGAAGGCCATCGTGTACCCGGTCAGGCCCAGGAAGCCGTCGACGAGATTCGCGGTCGAACCACCCATGAGAACAAGAATGTCCTCGGGCAGGTTCGCGAAGCTCTCGGCGATCGAGCCGGTCAGGGAGCCGTAGAACAATCCCGTCAGTGCCAGGCCCGTGCCCCACCCGGCGATACTTCCGCGCTGCAACCGAAGCGCCAGCGCGAACGGGGTCGCCAGCGCCGGTGCCGCCTCGTCCCGGCCCGGCCGCGGGGGCACCAGTCCGGCGCCGAGGTCGCGACGGTCCACGACACGGTACGCGGCCGCTGCGGCGACCGCCGCGAACCCGAACGACAGGGCCAGCGGGCCCCACCGCGGATCGACGAATGCTCGCGTCTGCTGGGACCAGGCGATGGGGGACAGCCAGGACACCGCGCTGCCGTGCCGCTCCAGGACGTCGCCGACGCCCCGCACGACGAAGGCCGTTCCCAGTGCCGCTGCGGCCAGTCCTGTGGCGGTGCGCGCGTGTTCGCACACCTGGCACACCACGGCGGTGAGTGCGGCGAAGAACAGCCCCAGCGCCGCGAACCCGGCGGCGAACAGTACCGCCCCGCCGGCGTCCACCCCGGCCGCCGTCATCGCCGCGCCGCCGGCCACGACGAGGGCGGCGTTCGCGACGAGCGCGGTGGCCAGGGCCGCGGTCAGCGGGGCGCGCCGTCCCACCCGGCCTGCCAGGACGAGTTCGGTGCGACCGTTCTCCTCCTCGCCCCGGGTGTGCCGGACGACGAGGAGGATATTCATGAACGCGGCGGCGACCAGCAGGTACAGCCCGTACTGGTTCGCCACGAATGCCTCGAGCGTGGGGTCGTCCATCCCGTAGCCGGGACCCGACATCATCACCCCCGCCGGGTTGTCGGCGAAACCGGCCACGCTGCGGAGGTCCTCGGCGTCCGGGTACGCCAGCCGCAGGGCCGCGACGAAGTACGCCGCCAGCGCCGAGATGCCGCTCACCCACAGCGGCAGCCGGATCCGGTCCCGGCGCAGGTCGAAGCGGACCAGGGAGGCGGTCCCGGCGAAGGCGTTCATCGCCCGCCGCCCACGCCGGCAACCTGTCGATCGCTGCCGTAGTGGCGCAGGAACAGCTCCTCGAGCGACGGCGGTGCGCTCTCGAGGCTGCGGACGCCGTACTCCGCGAGCCGGCGGACCACCTCGTCGAGGTGACCATTGTCGACCTCGAACACGATGTGCCCGTGCTCGTTTCGCAGCTCGTGCACCCCTTCGGCCTGCGCCAGGTCGGACGCGTCGAGGTCGGTGCGGACCGTGATCGTCGACCGGGTGAGATGCCGCAGCTGGGCCAGCGACCCGGATTCCACGGTCCGTCCGTCCCGGATGATCGTGACGGTGTCGCAGAGCTTTTCCACCTCGGCGAGGATGTGACTCGACAGCAACACCGAGGAGCCGCGCCGGGTCGCTTCGGCAACACAGTCCTGAAACACCCGTTCCATCAACGGGTCGAGGCCGGACGTCGGCTCGTCGAGGACGAGGAGATCTACGTCCGAGGCGAGTGCCGAGATCAGCGCCACCTTCTGGCGGTTGCCCTTGGAATAGGCGCGGCACTTCTTGCGAGGGTCCAGTTCGAAGCGTTCGACCAACTCGGTGCGACGTGCGCGGTCGGCCCCTCCCCGCAGGCGGCACAGGAAGTCGATGGCCTCGCCGCCCGTGAGCGACGGCCACAGGTTCACCTCGCCCGGGACGTACGCGAGGTGCCGGTGCAATTCGACGGCATCGCGCCACGGATCGAACCCGAGCACGGTTGCGGAGCCGCCGTCGGCGCGCAGGAGCCCCAGCAGGATCCGGATGGTCGTGGACTTGCCGGCACCGTTGGGGCCGAGGAAGCCGGCCACCTCACCGCGGCCGACCTGAAAGCTGAGACCGTCCAGCGCGGTCGTGGCGCCGAACGTCTTGGTGAGGTCGTGGACCTCGACGATCGTGTTCATGACTGTGTCCTGAAGGTAGGCGGGTTCCGGATCAGGAAGGGGGAGCGGCGGATTCGCCGCCCCCGGCGCCCACCGGCGGGTCCGGGACGTACATCAGGTACTCGTCGAGCAGCTTGCGGCTGGTGAGCAGGCCCTCGGAATACAGCTCGAGGGCCGGTGCAGTGACGGTCTCGGTCAGGTGCCGGAAGAACCCGGTGAAGTCCCCGCCCTGCAGGAGTTCCGGGTGCAGGGTCATCTGCAGCAGCATCGACCCCACGTTCATGCCGGTGAGCAGGCGGGCCCGGGCGTGGTTGTCCCGGGACGGCCGGATCAGGCCGCTGCGTTCGCCCTCGGCGAGGTAGTCGACCGCGTCGTCGACCAAGTGGTCGAAGAACTCGGCCGCGCTTTCGCCGCCGGCCTGAAAGGTGCGGGCGACGTAGACGGCGAGCGGAGCGTACCGCTCTGCCCGGCCGAGTTGGGCCAGCCACGGGCCGGAGTCGCCGGCCGCGAGAGTCGTCCGCTTGGAATCGCGGATCTGTTCCAGGACCCACGCGTCGCACGCGCGTCGCAGATCCTTCTTGGATCCGAAATGGTGCACGATCAACGCCCCGCTCACCCCTGCGTCCGCGGCGATGGTCCGCAGGGGCGCGCCGAAGCCGTCGCGGGCGAAACGGAGGATTGCGGCCTCCCGGATGCGCGCGGCGGACGTGAGATCCCGGCGCTCGGCCGCCGAGAGCCGACCCGGCGTTGAACTCATGATCAGTATGTTAAACGCGTGTTCAGCCGCGGGCAAGAAGGGAGTGCTGGCTCCGCCCGTCGACAAACGAGGAGCGCCTACGGCGAGCCCTGCACGCGCGCGTTGTCGAGCATGCGCATCACGCGCGTCGCGCTGACCCCGTGTATCAGGACGGAGAGGACGACGGTGAAGGCGACGGCCGCCCACAACTCCTGCTCCTGTGCGAGGTCGAATTCCGCCGCTGCGTACGCCAGGTAGTAGACGGAGCCGATGCCGCGTACGCCGAAGAAAGCCGTGACGCGACGTTCCCGACCGTCCAGCTCGTCGCAGCCCAGGAGCGAGAGCCAGCCGACCACGGGCCGGATCACCAGGACCAGGGCGGCACCGACGAGAACCGAACCCCACGACAACTCGGCGAGCAGACCGGTGGTGAGGCCGGCCCCCAGCAGGAGCAGGACGGCGAGCGTGAGGACGTGCTCGAGCTGCTCGATGAGGCTGTGCATCTCCGCGTGGTACTCGTGTGCGCGTTCGATGCGTCGCATGGCGACCGCGCACACGAAGACGGCGAGGAAGCCGTAGCCGCCGACCAGTTCGGCGATTCCGTACACCGCGAAGGTGGCCGCGAGCGCGACGATCGGTTCACCCCGGTCCGCGAGCCGGACGTGTTCGACCGGGAAATGGAACACCGCCCGGCCGACGAGATGACCCGCCACCGCTCCCACCACGGCGCCCACGACGATCTTGCCGAGCAGCTCCCACAGGACCCAGGAGACGATCCAGTCCTCGATCGGTCCCTTGGTGTACAGGAAGAGCGCGAGGTAGACGAACGGAAACGCCAGCGCGTCGTTGAGGCCGGCCTCGGAAGTGAGCGCGAAGCGCACCTCGTCGTCCTCGCGATGAGAACCCTCCCCGGAGGTGGGTCCCTCGACCTGCACGTCGGACGCGAGAACGGGATCGGTGGGGGCGAGGGCCGCCCCGAGCAGCACGGCGGCCGCGGGGGTGAGGGCCGCGGCCCACCAGCCGAGCACCGCGACGGCCGCGATGCCGAGGGGCATCGCGATCAACAGCAGCCGCCGGGTGGACTTCCACGACCGCCACCCGAGGGGACGGTCGATCGCGAGGCCGACGCCCATGAGCGCGACGATCACGCAGACCTCGCTGAGGTACTCCGCCACGGCCGGATGCCAGCCGGGAGTGACGGCTTCGACGTTGTCGAATACCAGCCCGAGCAACGCGCCGGCTACCAGCACGATCATCGGTGCCGAGATCGCCCGGTTGTCGAAGAGCCGCGGCACTGTGACGGCGAAGAGCAACGCAAGTCCGGCGGAAACGTAGATGATCGCGGTGTCCAGTGCCGTGGCCTTCGTTCGCTGCGACGTGGTCGGACCAGGGATGCCCACGCGACCCCCACCCGAAACGCGCGATCACGCCCTCGGCACCCGGTCAGATGTCGAAGAACACGGTCTCGAGCCCGCCTGCCGGGGTGTCCTGCAGGTACACATCGAAGGTGTAGACGACCCGGCCGTCGCGTTCGGAGCGCTTCGCGACCAACGTGTCGCGGCGGGTCTCCCACTCGATCCCGTTCAGGACGGGATCGGCGGCGTTGGCGTCGGCCTCGTCGTCGAAGTAGACCCGGGTGTGCAGGCCGAGGTTGATCCCCCGGGCGAAGAGCACCATGAGGATGTGCGGGGCCTGGGTTCCGCCGTTGCTCGCCGGCACCGGTCCCGGCTTGATCGTCTCGAAGGTGTAGACGCCGGTGTCGAAGTCACCGCCCGTGCGGCCCCAGCCGCGGAACGTCGGATCGAGCTCCCTGCCCTGGGTGTCGCCGTCCGGGGTGTCGCCGGGGTGGGCGTACCTGCCTGCGGCGTTGGCCTGCCAGATCTCGATCAGCACGTCGCGCACGGGGGTGCCGGTGCCGTCGAAGACCCGGCCTTCGAGGGTGATGTGCTCGCCCTTCGTCTCCGGGGTGGTGAGGACGTTGCCGAAGTTGTTGTCGAAGATGTCGAACCCGGCCTGCTGCGGCGCGAGCCCGATGTGTACGTACGGGCCGCCGGTCTGCGAGGGGGTCTCCGGGTGGCGCGTGACCATGCTGTGCGGGGAAAGGCTCATCGGGGGGCTCCGGGAAGGGTGACGTTGTCGAAGAAGGTGGCGCGGCGGCCGCGCAGGGTGAGGTCGAAGCGGTAGGTACGCGCATCGAACGGGGCGTTGTTGGCCGGATCCTCCTGCGCGATCAGGCTGCGCAACTGGTCCAGGGTGGGAACGGTCTTCGCGATGGGGCACCGCTCGATGAGCGGGTCGCCTTCGAAGTACATCTGGGTGATCAGGCGCTGTGCCCAGCCGGTGCCGTGGATCGAGAAGTGGATGTGCGCGGGCCGCCACGCGTTGGTGCTGTTGGCCCACGGGTACGGTCCGGGCTTGATGGTGCGGAAGAAGTAGTAGCCGTTGTCGTCGGTGATCATGCGGCCGCAGCCGCCGAAGTTGGGGTCGATCGGTGCGAGGTAGCGGTCCTTCTTGTGGCGGTAGCGACCCCCGGCATTGGCCTGCCAGGCCTCGACCAGGGCGCCCTTCACCGGGTTGCCGAACTCGTCGCGGACGTAGCCGTGCACGATCAGCCGTTCACCGATCGGCAGGCCGTCCCTGGCGAAGTTGAGGATCAGGTCGTTGTCCTTCTCGCCCAGCTCGCGCGGGTCGAACACCGGTCCGGTCGTTTCGGAGAGCGTGTTGCGCGGCGCGATGAGCGCATTGCGCGGGGAACGCAACACCGAGGTGCGGTACCCGGGGGTCAGGGCGGGCGGGTGCTGGGTGTGGTCGCGTTCGACGAACTCGCCGGACGCGGCGCCGGGGGCGGCGATGATCATGAGCGGTACTCCTGGGAACTGTCGCACTGCGACGGACGGGATGTACATCACGCTATGGGTGAGCGATAGTCATGTAAATTGACGATTTCGGCGATTGTGCATAACTTTTGGTGATGCAAAGTGATGTCGTGCCACCGGGCGACCGGGCATCGCGGCTTGTCGATCGCATCCGGCTACGTCACCTGACGTGCTTCGTTGCCGTCGCCCAGGAAGGCAACCTCGGGCGGGCGGCGGCCCGGCTGCATCTGAGCCAGCCGGCGGTCACCAAGACGCTCAACGAACTCGAAGCCCTCTCCGGCGTGCGCCTGGTGGACCGGGGACGGCACGGCGCCCGGCTCACGCCCGCGGGAGAGGAATTCCTGAGTCGTGCCGTCGAGGTCACCGACGCGCTGGCATCCGCCGCGGGTGTGCTGGCTGGAACGGGACAACCGGCCGTCGCCCCGGTGCGGGTCGGCGCCCTGCCCACCGTTGCGAGCACCCTGCTGCCCGGCGCGGTCACGCGGCTGCGGCACCGGCGTCCGCATGTCGGCGTGCAGATCCGGACGGCCCCGAACACCGCCCTGCTGGGCGCGGTGCGCGCCGGTGAGCTGGACTTCGTCCTCGGCCGGACGGCCGACCCGGAGACGATGCGAGGGCTCTCGTTCGAGCTGCTGTACGCCGAGTCGCTGGCCCTCGTCGTGCGCCCCGATCATCCGCTGGCCGGGGGGCCGGTGTCCGTGCCGTCGGTGCTGAACCACCCCCTCGTCGTCGCCACCGCCGGGACGGTGCCGCGGCACCACACCGAGGGTTTCCTCGCCCGGCACGGCCTGCGGCTGCCGGCCGGCACCGTCGAGACCCTCGACGTGTCGGTCGCGCGGGGGCTGGTCCGCGCCGGTGACGCGGTGTGGCTGACCCCCGAGCGGGTGCCTCAGGGCGACCTCGACGACGGCACGCTCGTGCGGCTGCCGGTGCCCACGCCCGGCACCGCCGAACCCGTCGGGCTGCTGCGCCGCACCAGCACCGACACGCCCGTCGCCGCCGAGGAGCTCATCGCGATCCTGCGCGAACTGGCCGTCGGGTGATCATGGCAGGATCTCCCGCATGGCCGAACAGACTTCCGACACCCCGACGACCGAGCTGTGGGTCGAACGCACCGGCACCCGCCGCTACACCGGGCGCAGCTCCCGCGGTGCCGAGGTCCTGATCGGATCGGAGACCGTCGAGGGTGTCTTCACTCCCGGAGAACTGCTGAAGATCGCGCTGGCAGCCTGCTCAGGGATGAGCTCGGACTTCCCGCTCTCGCGCCGCCTCGGCGACGACTACGACGCCACGATCCGGGTCTCCGGCGCCGCGGACCGGGAGAACGAGGTATACCCCCACCTCGTCGAGGAGATGATGCTGGACTTGAGCGAGCTCGACGAGGAGGCGCAGCGGCGCCTCGTCGCGCTCGTCGAGCGATCCGTCGACAAGGTGTGCACCGTCGGCCGTACCCTCGAGGCCGGCACCGAGGTGACGCTGAACATCGTTCCGGACGCGTGAGCGGCGGACATCGGCAGGGAGGGCGGATGAAGCGGACAGCGACCGGACTCGCGCTCGCCGGCGCACTCCTGGCGGGCGGAGCGCCGGCGGCGGCCGCACCCGCCGCGGCGGACTGCACGCCGTGGCGGGTGGACGTCGTCGCGTCCGGGCTCGGCATCCTGGAGAATCTCGCCTTCGACGGTCGGGGCCGCTTGCTGGTCTCGGCGTCCACCCCGGCTGGCGGCGGGTCGCTGTCGAGCCTCACCCCCGACGGGCGGACCGATACCGTGGTGGCCGAGGTCCCGGCGCCCGGCGGCATCGTCGTCGACGAGGGCACCGCGTTCTTCACGACAGGCAACGGCACCGTCTCCGGGCTGCTCGGCCGCACCGACGGCACCCTGGAGGCCGTCGACCTCGACACCGGGGACCGGCGCACCGTCGCGGCGGGCCTGACCATGCCCAACGGTCTCGTCCGTCTCCCCGGCGGCGACTTCCTCGTCAGCCGGAATCTGGGCAGCCCCCCGGGCCTGACACGGGTCCCGGTCGACGGCCGCGCTCCGCAGACGCTCCGCACGGATCTCGGATCCGTCAACGGACTCGCTGTCGACGGCGAAACCGTGTATGCGGCTACGACATTCGATCCGACCACTCGGATTCATGCGCTCGACGCCGACGATCTCGACGGCCCCGTCCGGACTCTGGAACCGTCCGGGCCCGGCCCCCTCGAAACCGCCGACGACCTCGACGTGGGCCCCGACGGCGCGCTGTACGTCCCGCTCAACGTCGCCGGCCGGATCCTGCGCGTCGACCCCGTGACCGGCGCCGGCTGCACGATCGCCACCGGGGTGCCCTTCGTCTCCGCCGTCGCGTTCGGTGACGGTCCCGGCTGGGACCCGGAGGTCCTCTACACCACCGGATTCGACGGCTCCGTCCACGCCGTGCGTCCGGTTCGCGGTTCCGGGGAGGCGTCGTGACGCAGTCGTCGCCGGATGCGGTCCGGCTCACCGCCTGGGTGCACGGGTATGTCCAAGGTGTGGGATTCCGCTGGTGGACGCGCTCGCGCGCCCTCGAACTCGGTGTCGTCGGTCACGCCACCAACCATCCCGACGGACGCGTGCTCGTCATCGCCGAGGGGCCCCGCGACGCCCTCGAACGCCTGCTCGCCGCGCTGCGCTCGGGGGAGACCCCGGGCACGGTGCGGCTGGTGGTGGAGAGCTGGGAGCCGGCGCGCGGCGACCTGACCGGCTTCGTCGAGCGGTGACGGCCCGCCGGTAAGGTTCTCGCACATGTATTTGAAGGGTCTGACGCTCAAAGGCTTCAAGTCTTTCGCGTCCGCGACGACTCTGCGGTTCGAACCTGGCATCACGTGTGTCGTGGGGCCGAACGGCTCCGGCAAGTCCAACGTCGTCGACGCCCTCACCTGGGTGATGGGCGAGCAGGGCGCCAAGGCGCTGCGCGGCGGCAAGATGCAGGACGTCATCTTCGCCGGCACCGCCGGCCGGCAACCCCTGGGCCGGGCCGAGGTCACCCTCACCATCGACAACTCGGACGGCGCACTGCCCATCGAGTACTCCGAGGTGTCCATCACCCGGCGGATGTTCCGCGACGGCGCGGGGGAATACGAGATCAACGGGAACTCGTGCCGGTTGATGGACGTGCAGGAACTGCTGTCCGACTCCGGCATCGGCCGGGAGATGCACGTCATCGTCGGTCAGGGCCGCCTGTCCGCCATCCTCGAGTCCCGGCCGGAGGACCGCCGTGCCTTCATCGAGGAGGCGGCCGGAGTCCTCAAGCATCGCAAACGCAAGGAGAAGGCGGTCCGCAAGCTCGACGCGATGCAGGCCAACCTCGCCCGCCTGACCGACCTCACCGCCGAGCTGCGCCGCCAGCTCAAACCGCTCGGCCGTCAGGCCGAGGTGGCGCGCCGCGCCCAGACCATCCAGGCCGACCTGCGCGACGCCCGCCTCCGGCTCGCCGCCGACGATCTCGTGACCCGGCGCGCCGAATTCGCCGATCAGGACGAGCAGGAACGCGTCCTGCGCGAACGACTCGACCACGTCGCCGCCGAACTGGACGACGCCGGCGCCGAACTCGCGCGCCACGAGAAGGCGGTCGCTCGGCTCACCCCCGGCGCCGAGGCCGCGTCGCAGACCTGGTTCCGCCTGTCCGCGCTCGCCGAACGCCTCGGTGCCACCGTGCGCATCGCCCAGGAACGCGCCCGCCACCTCGACACCGCCCCGGCAACCCGCGACGGCCAGGACCCGGACGAGATGGAGGCTCGCGCCGACCGGATCGCCCAAGAGGAGGCCGAACTCCTCGAAGCCGTCGAGATCGCCCACGGCACCCTCGAAGCCGCAAAGGAGCAGCTCGCCGTCCAGGAGGAGGCCGCCGCGGCCGCCGAGCGGGCGCACCTGGCGGCCGTGCGGGCCGTCGCCGACCGGCGGGAGGGACTCGCCCGCCTGGCCGGCCAGGTCGAGACCGTGCGCACGCGTGCCGAGTCCATCGACGCCGAGGTCACCCGGCTGACCGTCGCCATCGAGGAGGCCCGGCTGCGGGGTGTCGCCGCCCAGGCCGAGTTCGAGACGGCCCAGGCCCGCATCGACGACCTCGACGCCGGCGAGATCGACGCCGACGCCCAGCACGAACGCGCCCTCGAGGCGCTGCGGCTCGCCGACGCGCGGGTGAAGGAACTGCAGGACGCCGAGCGCGCGGCCGGCAAGGAGGTCGCCTCCCTCGGGGCGCGCATCGAGGCACTGTCGATTGGCCTCGAACGCAAGGACGGCGCCGCCTGGCTCCTCGAGCACCGCCCCGACCTGGGACTGGCGGGACCCCTCGCGGAACGCGTCCGCATCGAGACCGGATACGAGGTCGCCGTCGCAGCGGCGATGGGCCCGGCCGCCGATGCGCTCGCCGCGGACTCCGTCCCGGCGGCCGCCGCGGCCGTCGCCGCGCTGGTGGACGCCGACCAGGGCCGGGTCGCGTTCGTCGCCGGCGGCATCACCGCGCCGGCCGAGCCGGCAGGACTGCCGGACGGGACGCGCTGGGTGCGGGACGTGATCGACTGCCCCCCGGAACTGCGCGGCGGACTCGACGCGCTGCTGGCGCGCACCGTCGTCGTGGACGACCTGCCCTCCGCGCTCGAACTGTGCCACGTGCGCCCCGACCTGCGGGCCGTGACCCGCAGCGGTGATCTCGCGGGCTCCGGCTGGGTCGTCGGCGGATCCGGGCGTGCCCCGAGCACGCTCGAGGTGCAGGCCGCGATCGACGCGTCCCGCACCGACCTCGACCGTGCGGTGCGGCGTTCCGAGGAGCTCTCGGCGGCACTCGCCGGCGCCCTGGCCGAGCAGGCGGCGCGTGCCGAGGTGGCCGAACAGACCCTCGCCGCCCTCAACGAATCCGACGCCGCGATGTCCGCGGTGTACGAGCAACTCGGCCGGCTCGGGCAGGCCGCGCGCGCCGCCCACGCCGAGTCCGAGCGGCTCGCCGCGCAGCGCACCCGCGCCGAGACGGAACGGGACACGGCCCGCCGCGAGGTCGTCGAACTCGAGGAGCGGCTGCGGCTGGCCGAACAGGAGCAGAGCGACGACGGCGCCGACCCGGGCACGGACGCGACGGCCGTCGACCGGGAGGTCGCTGCGGCCGCCCTCGCCGAGGTCCGCGCGGTGGAGATGGAGGCGAGGCTTGCGGCCCGCACCGCGGAGGAACGCGCCCAGGCGTTGCGTGGCAAGGCGGACTCGCTGCGCCGCGCCGCCCAGGCCGAACGGGAGGCGCGGGCGCGGGCGGAGCGGGCGCAGCGGGCCCGCAAGCAGGCCGCGACCGTCGCCGCGGCGGTGGCCGAGTCCGGGGCCCGGGTCGCCGCCCACCTGGACGAGGTGATCGCCGCCGCGTCGGACCACCGCGACGAGCTGACCCGTCAGCGCGCCGAGCGCGCCGAACAACTCGACCGGGTCAAGGAACGGGTACGCGACCTCGGTGCGCAGCGGGAGCAGCTCACCGACGCCGTGCACCGGGACGAGGTCGCCCGCGCGCAGGCGGCACTGCGGATCGAACAGCTCGAGCAGGCCGTCGTCGAGCAGTTCGCCGTTGCGCCCGACGACCTGGTCGCCGAGTACGGCCCCGACGTGCCGCTGCCGCCCAGCGAACTCGAGATCGCCGAGTACGAGCAGGCGCGCGAGCGCGGCGAGCAGGTCGTCGCGCCGCAGCCGCTGCCGTACGACCGTGCCACCCAGGAGCGACGCGCCAAGCGCGCGGAGAAGGACCTGACGACCCTCGGCAAGGTCAACCCGTTGGCCCTCGAGGAGTTCGCCGCCCTCGAGGAGCGGTACAACTTTCTCGCCACACAGCTCGAGGACGTCAAGAACGCCCGCAAGGACCTGCTCGGCGTGGTCGCCGATGTCGACGCCCGCATCCTGCAGGTGTTCACCGAGGCGTATGCGGACGTCGAGCGCGAGTTCGAGCAGGTCTTCGCCAAGCTCTTCCCCGGCGGCGAAGGCCGCCTCGTGCTGACGGATCCGTCGGACATGCTCACCACCGGGATCGAGGTGGAGGCCCGGCCACCGGGCAAGAAGGTCAAGCGCCTGTCGCTGCTCTCCGGGGGCGAGAAGTCGCTGACCGCGGTGGCGATGCTCGTGGCGATCTTCCGGGCCCGGCCCTCGCCGTTCTACGTGATGGACGAGGTGGAGGCCGCCCTCGACGACACGAACCTGCGCCGGTTGATCGGATTGTTCGAGCAACTGCGGGAGAAGTCCCAGCTCATCGTCATCACCCACCAGAAGCCGACGATGGAGATCGCCGACGCCCTGTACGGAGTCAGCATGCGCGGTGACGGCATCACCCGCGTCATCTCCCAGCGGATGCGCGGTCAGGATCTTTCTCGCCCAGAGCTGAACGCCTCCGCGGCGCCTGACAGTATGGGGGCGTGAGTACCGGAGCCTGGATAGCCATCGCGGCGGCGCTTGCCGTCCTCCTCGTCGCGCTCGTCGTCGGCTTGACGCTGTACCGGAGACGGCAGGTGTCGCTGACGGCGCGGCAGACGCCGCAGCTCGAAACCACCGAGCAGAAGGACCGATCCGGCGGCTACAAGGCCGCGGGTGGATTCAGCTTCAGTCAGGGTGCGACCGCGGCGGCGCCCCCGCAGCCGGTCGAGCGGCCGGCCCCGGCACCTCCGGTGGTCCCGGAACCGCCGGCGTCCCCCAAACCGCCGGTCGCTCCGGAATCGACGGTGATACCGGAACCGAAGGTCGTGCCCCTCCCGGAGGAGGTGTCGGAGGCTCCGGCACCGACGATCGAACCCGAGCAGGCTCCCGAAACCGGCGCCGCGCCCACCGTCGAACCGACTCCCCGGGTCGAGCCCGTGCCGGGCGTCGAGCCGCAGACCGCGCCGGCACCGTCCGAGGTCGTCCCGCCGGTCGAGGAAGCCGCACCGGTCGAGGAAGCCGCACCGGTCGAGGAGGCCGCGCCGGCGCCCGCCGCCGAACCCGAGGTGGTCGCCCCGCCGGCCGCCGAACCCGAGGTGGTCGCCCCGCCGACCGTCGAACCAGCGCCGGTCCCGCAGGTGCCCCCGATCGAGGAGATCGCCCCGACCGAGGGCCGGCTCGACCGTCTGCGGGGTCGTCTCGCCCGGTCGCAGTCGGCCGTCGGCAAGAGCCTGCTCGGTCTGCTCGGCGGTGGCGACCTCGACGAGGACTCGTGGGAGGAGATCGAGGACACCCTGCTGATCGCCGACCTCGGCGCCGCGACCACCACGCAGATCGTCGAGCGGCTGCGCGTGCAGATGGCCGCCCGCAGCGTGCGCACCGAGGCCGAGGCCAGAGCCGTCCTGCGGGACGTGCTGGTCGAGGCGCTGCACCCGGAACTGGATCGGTCGATCCGGGCCCTGCCGCACCAGGATCACCCGGCGGTGCTGCTGGTCGTCGGGGTCAACGGCACCGGGAAGACCACCACCACCGGCAAGCTCGCCCGGGTCCTCGTCGCCGACGGCCGCCGCGTCCTGCTGGGCGCCGCCGACACCTTCCGCGCGGCCGCCGCCGACCAGTTGCAGACGTGGGCCGAGCGGGTCGGGGCCGAGGTCGTGCGCGGCAAGGAGGGGGCCGACCCGGCCGCGATCGCCTTCGACGCCGTCGCCCGGGGCACCGATCAGGGCGTGGACGCCGTGCTCGTCGACACCGCCGGCCGCCTGCACACCAAGACCGGTCTGATGGACGAGCTCGGCAAGGTCAAGAGGGTCGTGGAGAAGAAGGCCGCGGTCGACGAGGTCCTGCTGGTGCTCGACGCGACGATCGGGCAGAACGGCCTGATGCAGGCACGTGTGTTCGCCGAGGTCGTCGACATCACCGGTGTGGTGTTGACCAAGCTGGACGGCACCGCCAAGGGCGGAATCGTGTTCCAGGTTCAGCACGAACTCGGGGTCCCGGTGAAGCTCGTCGGCCTCGGGGAGGGCGCGGACGATCTCGCGCCGTTCGAGCCGGGCGCGTTCGTCGACGCCCTGCTGGGCTGACGCTCCCGCACCTCACCGCCACCTCGCGACCGAAACCGGCCACCCGGCCTCCGACCGGGTGGCCGATTTTTGTCACGGAAAGATAACAAATTGTCACTCGGTTCCCATGCGCCACTCGGGTTCGGTAGAAACAGGTGCCGGACGGATCCCGCGGGCGCGGGTGGCGACGGGGAAGCAGCGACGAGAAGCTCCTGCGGGAGTTCGCCGCGCTGGCCACCCGGTCCCGCCGGATCCGTTCGGCCCGAGTTCCGCGTCGATCCGCAGTCGTTGTTTCCCGCGAGCACTCCCGCAGCACTCGTGGGCCGGCCCACGGCGTGCGCCGGCGCGCGCGACGAAACAGGAACGAAACACATGTCCGATTTGCGTTCACTGCGCTGAAACAGCGCGGCGCTCCCACCGAAACATCACCACAGCATTCTTCTCTCGACGACGCGCTGACCGGCGCGGCCAACAGGGAGGTTGCAAGTGGAGGAAGTGGTGAACACCGGCGACGCGGCATGGATGCTGATATCGGCGTCCCTGGTGCTGTTGATGACGCCCGGTCTGGCGTTCTTCTACGGTGGCATGTCGCGCACGAAGGCCGTCCTGAACATGATGATGATGTCCTTCGGGGCGATGGCGGTCATCGCGGTGATCTACGTCCTGTGGGGTTGGTCGATGTCCTACGGCACCGAGGACATCGGGGGCATCTTCGCCAACCCGTTCCAGATGTTCGGTCTGCAGGGCGCCATCTACGACGACGCCGGTGAGTTCCTGCCCGGTCTCGGCGACTATCCGCAGATCATCGACATCGGCTTCCAGGTCACGTTCGCGGTCGTCACCACCGCCCTGATCAGCGGTGCCCTGGCCGAGCGCGTGAAGTTCGGCACCTGGCTGGTCTTCGCCGGCGTCTGGGTCACCGTCGCGTACTTCCCCCTCGCCCACATGGTGTGGGGCGGTGGCCTGCTCTCCGGCTCCGCGGACAGCATCGCCGCCAAGATCTTCGGCACCTCCGACGACGGTGAAGGCGGGCTCGTCGCGACCGTCGCGCCCATCGACTTCGCCGGTGGCACCGTCGTGCACATCAACGCCGGCATCGCCGCGTTCGTCCTGGCGCTGATCATCGGCAAGCGCACCGGGTTCGGCCGCACCGCCTTCCGTCCGCACAACCTGCCGTTCGTCATGCTCGGCGCGGCACTGCTCTGGTTCGGGTGGTTCGGGTTCAACGCCGGTTCCGCGTTCGCCGCCGACGGTGTGGCCGGCCTGGCCTGGGTCAACACCACCACGGCCGCCGCCGCCGCGATCCTCGGCTGGCTTCTCGCCGAACGCATCCGCGACGGCAAGGGCACCAGCCTGGGTGCCGCCTCTGGTGCGGTCGCCGGCCTGGTCGCCATCACCCCGGCCGCCGGTGCGCTCAGCCCGGTGGGGTCCATCGTGCTCGGAGCGACCGCCGGCGTCCTGTCCGCCCTGGCGGTCGGCCTGAAGTACCGGTTCGGGTACGACGACTCGCTCGACGTCGTCGGTGTGCACCTCGTCGCGGGCCTGTGGGGCACCGTCGCGATCGGTTTCCTCGGCACCGAGACGGGCCTGTTCTACGGCGGCGACTACAAGCAGCTCGTGATCCAGATCGTCATCGCAGTATTTGCCCTGGTCTACACCGGCATCGTCACCGCGATCGTCGCCTTCGCGCTCAAGCCGCTCGGCTGGCGGGTGTCGGAGGAGGAAGAGGCACGCGGCATCGACGAGGCCGAGCATGCGGAGTCGGCATACGACTTCGCGGCCGCCCTCAAGTGATAAGAAGACAGCAGGGCACTGGAGACTGGGAAGGGATGAGGATATGAAGCTGATCACGGCAATTGTCAAGCCGTTCACCCTCGAGGACGTCAAGGCAGGCCTCGAGCAGGCGGGTGTGCTCGGCATGACCGTCAGCGAGGTGCAGGGATACGGTCGCCAGAAGGGCCACACCGAGGTCTACCGCGGAGCCGAGTACTCCGTCGACTTCGTCCCCAAGGTCCGCGTCGAGGTCGTCGTCGACGACGCCACCGTCGACAAGGTCGTCGAGACCATCGTCGAGGCATCCCGCACCGGCAAGATCGGCGACGGCAAGGTATGGGTCACCCCGGTCGAAACGGTGGTCCGGGTGCGCACCGGCGAACGAGGTACCGATGCACTCTGACCCCAACGGGTCCGGAACTCGCGGCCCTGGTCCCGCTGCCTCCGCAGCGGGATCGGGGCCGCCGGTGTCTGCGGGGCCGACCGGAACCGGTACCGCCGCCACCGACCTCGCCCTGGCCCGAACCCAGCTGCTCTCCGGTGGTGTCCGCCATCGCCGGCTCGACGCCCCGGCCCTGCGTCACGCCCTCGTCGACCTCCACGAGTTCTGGCTCGTCACCAAGGGCGCCGAACTCGGCATCCAATCCGACTGCGGCTTCGCCGTCGTCGCCGTCGGCGGCCTCGGCCGCCGCGAGATGCTGCCCTGCTCCGACCTGGACCTGGTCCTCCTGCACGACGACATGGATCCCGCGGTCGTGTCCCGGATCGCCGATCGGTTGTGGTACCCCCTCTGGGATGCCCACATCAAGCTCGACCACAGCGTCCGGACCGTCCCGCAGGCACTGCAGGTGGCCGCTTCCGACCTGACCGCCGCGCTCGGCATGCTCGAAGCTCGTCACATCGCCGGCGACCCCGAACTGAGCAACCTGCTGATCGGCGGCGTGCGGCGGCAGTGGCGCACCGGCATCCGCAACCGGTTCGACGAACTCATCGCGCTGACCGAGGCCCGGTGGGAGCGTAGCGGGCAGATCGCGCACCGGGCCGAACCCGACCTCAAGAGCGGCCGCGGCGGGCTGCGGGACGTGCAACTGCTCAACGCCCTGTCCGTCGCGCAGCTCACCGACGGCATGCCGGGTCTCGGACCCGACGTTCCCGGCGGCGGGCTCGCGGCGGCGCACCGCCGCCTGCTCGACGTGCGCACCGAGCTGCACCGCGTCGCCGGCCGGCCCCGGGACCAGCTCCGCGCCCAGGACGCGGACGAGATCGCCGCCGCCCTGCGTATCGGCGACCGGTTCGACCTGGCACGCGTGCTCACCGAGGCCGCGCGGACCGTGAGCTACTCGGTGGAGGTCGGGGTACGCACGGCCGGGAACGCGCTGCCCCGCAAGGGCCTGTCCCGGTTGCGGCGCGTCCCCGTCCGCCGTCCCCTCGACGAGGGCGTCGTGGAGCACGGTGGGGAGGTGGCACTGGCCCGCGACGCGAATCCCCGCAAGGACCCCGGTCTGATCACGCGGGTCGCGGCGGCGGCGGCGCAGCACGATCTCCCGATCTCCGCGTCCACTCTCGGCCGGCTGGCCGACAACGCCCCGGAACTGCGCGAACCGTGGCCGCGCACCGCACTGAACGACCTGCTCGTGCTGCTCGGTTCGGGCACCCGCGCGATCGACCCCATCGAGGCGCTCGACCGGACGGGACTGTGGGGCCGGTTGCTGCCCGAGTGGGGAGCGGTGCGCGATCTGCCCCCGCGCGACGCCGTGCACATCTGGACGGTGGACCGGCACCTGGTGGAGACCGCGGTGCAGGCCGGCGGCCTGACCACCCGCGTCGCACGCCCCGATCTGCTGGTGCTCGGGGCGTTGCTGCACGACATCGGCAAGGGCCGCGGCGGCGACCACAGCGTCGTCGGAGCCGAACTCGCCACGCGGATCGGACGCCGGATGGGGCTGTGGCCCTCCGACGTCGCCGTGCTGTCCGCGATGGTCCGTCACCATCTGCTGCTTCCGCAGACCGCGACCCGCCGCGATCTCGACGACCCCGCCACGGTGGAGTCCGTCGTCGAGGCCATCGACGGCGACCCGGTGCTGCTCGAGCTGCTGCACGCCCTCGCCGAGGCGGACTCGCTCGCGACGGGGCCGGGGGTATGGGGTGACTGGAAGGCGGCGCTCATCCGGGAACTGGTCCGGCGCTGCCGGCTGGTGATGGCGGGGGAGGAGCTGCCGCACCCCGACCCGATCGATCCGCAGCTCGCCGAGCGGGCGGAACAGGGCGGTACCCACGTCGACCTGCAACCCGGCGAGAACCCGCACGCCTACACCGTGACGGTCGTCGCGCCCGACGAGCCGGGTCTGCTGTCCGACGCCGCCGGAGTGCTGGCGCTGCACGGCCTGCGCGTGCTGTCCGCCTCGGTGGGCAGCCACGCCGGCAGCGCGGTCAACAGCTTCGCCGTCGCCCCGCTGTTCGGGTCGCCACCGGTGGCGGGCCTGCTGCGGCAGGAACTCGTCCGGGCCCGGTCCGGGGACCTGGATCTGCTCGCCGCACTCGACGCGAAGGAGCAGGCCGCCCGCGAGGCGCAGCTGCCCGAACGACCGGAGCGGGCCGTGCCGGGCACCTACGCGCAGGCACCTCCGCACCTGATCTGGATCGACGCTCCGGAGCAGGGGCAGGCGATCCTCGAACTGCGCGCCGAGGACCGGCTCGGCATGCTGTGCCGGCTCGCGGACGCGTTCGAACGGTGCGGTGCCGACGTGCGCTGGGCCCGGGTCGCCACCCTCGGACGCACCGTCGTGGACTCGTTCTGCATCGATTTCGCAGGCTCCGACACCCGGGAGAACCGGGAGCGGATCGAGCGGGCCGTGCTGGCCGTGGTGCCTGCGCCGGAACCGAAGAAACCCGAGGACAACGGCTGAGTACGGGACGGGCGCTCGTGCACGTGCGAGAACTCGTGCCGCGAACGGCTACCCTGGAACGCAGAACTGTCCGCATCTTCGCCAGACCCAGGAGCGCATTCGGTGTTCGAATCCCTTTCCGACAGGTTGACCGGAGCCCTCAAGGACCTGCGCGGCAAGGGGCGCCTCTCCGACGCCGACATCGACGCGACCGCCCGGGAGATCCGCCTGGCGCTGCTCGAGGCCGACGTCGCACTGCCCGTGGTGCGCTCGTTCATCGCCAAGATCAAGGAACGCGCCAAGGGCGCCGAGGTGCACGGCGCGCTCAACCCTGCCCAACAGGTCGTCAAGATCGTCAACGAGGAACTCGTCGGGATCCTCGGCGGTGAGACCCGCCGGCTGCAGTTCGCCAAGACCCCGCCCACGGTGATCATGCTCGCCGGTCTGCAGGGTTCCGGTAAGACCACCCTCGCCGGCAAGCTCGCCAAGTGGCTCAAGGACCAAGGGCACACCCCGCTGCTCGTCGCCTGTGACCTGCAGCGACCCGGTGCGGTCACCCAGCTGCAGATCGTCGGCGAGCGCGCCGGCGCGACGGTGTTCGCCCCGCACCCCGGCACCTCGATCGGCGGAGGCGAGAACCCGCTCGGCATCACCGCCGCCGACCCGGTGCACGTCGCCCGCGACGGCGTCGCGGAGGCCCGCGCCAAGCACTACGACGTCGTCGTCGTCGACACCGCCGGCCGCCTCGGCATCGACGAGGAGCTGATGGCCCAGGCCGCCGGCATCCGCGACGCCGTGCAGCCCGACGAGACGCTGTTCGTGCTCGATGCCATGATCGGCCAGGACGCCGTGAGCACCGCCGAGGCGTTCCGCGCCGGCGTGGGCTTCACCGGCGTGGTGCTCACCAAGCTCGACGGCGACGCCCGCGGCGGTGCCGCCCTCAGCGTCCGCGAGCTGACCGGCCAGCCGATCCTGTTCGCGTCGACCGGTGAGAAGCTCGAGGATTTCGACGTCTTCCACCCCGAGCGCATGGCCAGCCGCATCCTCGGCATGGGCGACGTGCTCACCCTCATCGAGCAGGCCGAGCAGGTCTTCGACGCGCAGCAGGCCGAGGCCACCGCCGCGAAGATCGGTTCCGGTGAGCTCACCCTCGAGGACTTCCTCGACCAGATGATGGCCGTGCGGAAGATGGGTCCGATCGCGAACCTGCTCGGCATGCTGCCGGGTGCGGGCCAGATGAAGGATGCTCTCGCGAACGTCGACGAGAAGCAGCTCGACCGCATCCAGGCGATCATCCGCGGCATGACCCCGGCGGAACGTGCCAACCCGAAGATCATCAACGCCTCCCGGCGGCTGCGCATCGCCAACGGCTCCGGCGTCAAGGTCTCCGACGTCAACCAGCTCGTCGACCGGTTCTTCGAAGCCCGCAAGATGATGGCCGCGATGGCCGGGCGGATGGGAATGCCCGGATCCCGCAAGCCGCAGCGCGCGAAGAAGGGCAAGAAGGGCAAGAAGGGCGGCCGCGGGCCGACCCCGCCGAAGATCAAGGGCGGGTTCCCCGGCGGCATGCCCGCCGGCATGCCCGGCATGGGGGGCATGCCCGCCGGGTTCCCGGATCTGTCGAAGATGCCGAAGGGCCTCGACGAGCTGCCGCCCGGTCTCGAGAACTTCGACCTCTCGCAGCTGAAGTTGCCGAAGAAGTAGACCGCCGTGGCGTTCACCCTGCGCGGACGGTCCCTGCCGGACGGCGAACCGATCGAGCTGTGGATCGACGACGACGGCACGTTCGCCGCCGAGCCGATCCCCGGGGCCGAACTGCTCGCCGCCGACGGCTGGATCCTGCCCGGTCTCGTCGACGCCCACTGCCACGTCGGGATCCGCTTCGGTGGCGGCGCGGAGGACGCGGACGGACTGGTCGCGCAGGCCGTCACCGAACGTGACGCCGGGGTGCTGTTGCTGCGCGACGCGGGATCGCCGGTCGACACCCGGCATCTCGACGAGCGGGCCGACCTGCCGCGGATCGTGCGCGCGGGACGGCACATCGCCGCGCCCAAGCGCTACATCCGCGGCCTGCCCGTCGACCTCGAAGACGAATCGCAACTGCCGGCCGAAGTGGTACGGCAGGCCCGTGCCGGTGACGGCTGGGTCAAGCTCGTCGGTGACTGGATCGACCGCGACACCGGCGATCTCGCCCCGCTGTGGTCGGACGAGATCCTCGTCGAGGCGATCGCCGCGGCCCACCGGGAGGGGGCGCGCGTGACCGCGCACGTGTTCGGGGAGGACGCACTGCCCGGCCTGCTCGCCGCCGGGATCGACTGTGTCGAACACGGCACGGGACTGACCGACGACACCATCGCCGCCATGGCCGCGCAGGGCACCGCCCTCGTGCCGACGCTGGTCAACATCGACAACTTCCCGGAGATCGCCGACTCGGCCACCCGCTTCCCGGTCTATGCGGCGCACATGCGGGACCTGCACGCCCGCGTCGCGGACACCGTCGCCGCCGCCCGCGACGCCGGAATCCCGATCTACGCCGGCACCGACGCCGGCGGCTCGGTGCGGCACGGTCGCATCGCCGACGAGGTCGCCGCCCTCGGGAAGGCGGGGCTGACCCCGACCGAGGCGCTCGGCGCCGCCAGCTGGGCGGCCCGCACCTGGCTGGGGTACCCGAGCCTCCAGCTGGGCACGTCGGCGGACCTCACGGTGTACGCACAGGACCCGCGTAGCGGCCCGGACGTGCTGGCCCGGCCCGATCTGGTGATGCTCCGGGGTGCCGTCGTCACCCGTCGTGCCGCCTGCGCATGACCGCCCCCGAACCACCCGACCCGGACACCGCTGCGGCTCCCGCACGGCCCGCCCCGTCCCGGCCCGCGCACCGGTGGGGCATTCCCGCCGCGCTGATGGTGCTGGCCGTCAACCTCGTCGGGTTCACGCTGGGACCGGTCCTGGCCGGGGAGGGCTTCGTCGCCGAGACGTACGTGCTCGCCATCATGGCCCCCACCCTGCTCGCCGGAGCGGCGGCCCTCGCGTTCAGCGTGTGGCGTGGGTGCGGGCCCGTCGCCGACTTCGGACTGCCGCGGTCGTGGCCCGAGTTCCGCGACCAGCTCGGGATCGGCCTGCTCGGCGGGGGGATCGCGCTGCTCGGCGCGTTGATCCTGGCAGCGATCCTCGTCGTCGCCCTGGGAATCGACGCGGCCGATTCCCCGTTCACGGCGCTGGTCGGGTTGCCCGTGGGATGGAAACTGCTGCTCGTGGCCTGGGTGTGGTTCGGCGCTCCCCTCGGCGAGGAACTGATGTTCCGCGGCATGCTGTGGGGGGCGCTCGAACGCCGGCCCGACCGGTGGTGGGGACGCCCGATCGGCGTCCTGACGATCACCACGGTCGTGTTCGCCATGTGGCATCAGGAATGGTGGCGGCTGCCGGTGCTGCTGTGGGGCGGCGCGGCGATGGGGTTCGCGCGGCTGCGCGGCCGGTCGGTGTTCTCGTCCTGGGTGGCGCATTCGCTCAACAACACCCTGCCCGCGTTGGGCCTGCTGCTGCTGCTCTGACCTGTCGTTTTCGTCCCACCGGGCGGATCTGGCAGAATGGTCCGCTGTCGTCGCATCCGGTTACGTACCGCGCGGCGGTCACAGGATAGAGGCAAAACCGGGCGTGCCAGAAGGGCGCGTCGTCCGAATTGCACGTGACAGGCGTATTTCGCATGCGCCGAAGGAGATTCGCAGCAGTGGCTGTCAAGATCAAGCTCACCCGTCTCGGCAAGATCCGCAACCCGCAGTACCGCATCGTGGTTGCCGACTCGCGCACCCGCCGCAACGGCCGCGCCATCGAGACCATCGGCAAGTACCACCCGAAGGAAGAGCCCTCGCTGATCGAGATCGACTCGGAGCGGGCGCAGTACTGGCTCGGCGTCGGTGCGCAGCCGACCGAGCCGGTCGAGAACCTCCTCAAGATCACCGGCGACTGGCAGAAGTTCAAGGGCCTGCCCGGCACCGAGGGCACCCTGCGCACGGCCGAGCCCAAGCCGTCCAAGCTCGAGCTGTTCCAGGCTGCCCTCGCGCAGGCCGAGAACGAGCCGGCTGCCGAGGCCATCACGCCCAAGAAGAAGAAGGCCGCCAAGGAAGACGCCGCGGAGGAGTCCTCCGAGTCCACCGAGGCTGCCGAGTAATGAGCGCCGTTGTCGCCGATGCCGTCGAGCATCTCGTCCGTGGGATCGTCGCCAACCCCGACGACGTGCGCGTCGAGCTGATCACGGGCCGTCGGGGGCGCACCGTCGAGGTGCACGTGCACCCCGACGATCTCGGCAAGGTCATCGGTCGCGGTGGCCGCACCGCGACCGCCCTGCGGACCCTCGTCTCCGGCATCGGAGGCCGCGGGATCCGTGTCGACGTCGTCGACACCGACCAGTAGGCGCACCGCGGTGGAGCTCGTGGTGGGCCGTGTCGCCAAGTCGCACGGCATCAAGGGTGAGGTGGTCGTCGAGGTTCGCACCGACGAACCCGAGGAGCGCTTCGCCGTCGGCGCGGTGCTGCACGGCCGCAAGCCCCGCGAGCAGACCCTGCAGACGTACACGGTGGAAGCCGCCCGGGAACACTCCGGGCGGCTTCTGCTGCGCCTGCGGGGCGTCACCGACCGCAGCGCCGCCGACGCCCTGCGCGGCACCCTGTTCGTCGTCGACAGCGCCGATCTGCCGCCGTCCGACGATCCGGACGAGTTCTACGACCACGAACTCGAGGGACTGTCCGTACGCATCGTCGCGGGCCGGCCCGACGCCGGCACCGAGATCGGCACCGTCCGCGAGGTGCTGCACACCGCCGCCGGCGAACTGCTCTCCGTCCGGCCGGCCGGCGACGAACAGCGCGAACTGCTGATCCCGTTCGTCACCGCGATCGTCCCGACGGTCTCGCTCGCGGACGGTGTCATCGAGATCGATCCGCCCGAGGGTCTGCTCGACCCCGACTTCGGCTCGGAGACATAACCTCCCGTGCGTTTCGACGTCGTCACCATCTTCCCCGAATACCTCGAGCCGCTGCGTGTCGCGCTGCTCGGCAAGGCCATCGACAAGGGGCTCGTCTCCGTCGGGATCCACAATCTGCGGGACTGGACCCACGACGTGCACAAGGCCGTCGACGACGCGCCGTACGGCGGGGGACCGGGCATGGTCATGAAACCCACGGTGTGGGGGCCCGCCCTCGACGACGTGCTCGCCGGACCCGACGGTGAACCCGACCCGGACGTGCTGCTCGTCGTCCCCACCCCGGCCGGTGCGCCGTTCGACCAGGCCACCGCGCAGCGCTGGGCCGGCGAGAAGCGCATCGTGTTCGCCTGCGGCCGCTACGAAGGCATCGACCAGCGCGTCTTCGACGACGCCGCGCGCCGGGTACGCGTCGAAGAGGTCAGCATCGGCGACTACGTCCTCATCGGCGGCGAGGTCGCCGTCCTCGTCATGACCGAGGCCGTCGTGCGGCTGCTGCCCGGCGTCCTCGGCAATCAGCAGTCCCACCAGGAGGACTCGTTCTCCGACGGTCTGCTCGAGGGTCCCAGCTACACCCGCCCCGTCAGCTGGCGCGGCCTCGACGTGCCGCCGGTGCTGCTGTCCGGGGACCACGCCAAGGTGGCCGCGTGGCGCCGGGAACAGGCGCTCGAACGCACCCGCGAACGCCGACCCGACCTGCTCGCCGACTGACCGACCGCGCTCAGTGCGTCCCGGCGCTGCCGAACACCGTGCGGACCACCTCGGTGACCGTCTCGCGCGCGTGCTGCGCGCTCGCATCCCCGGTCACATCGAACAGCGCCGTGTCCGGCAGGTCGGTCCACCGGTCGTCGTCCACGTCGTAGTGCACGAGTTCGCGGGAGAGCACCACCAGCACGTACCGCTCGTCCTCCCCGACGAACCCCGTGGACAGATGGATCCAGCGCCCGTCCAGGCAGCACATCCAGCCCTGCTTGACGCCGAGCCCGGTGGTGTCGCTCAGCCCGTCCGGCAACCCGAATCGCTGGTCGTACCCGTCGGCGCCGACGGGACCGGCGGCACGCAGGTGCCCCACGATCGTCGCGCGGCCCCACTCGTCGAGCCCGCCCGTGCCGTCGAGAAGATCCGCGTACCAGGTGAGCAGGTCCGACGCGGTGGTGACGGTGTTCCACCACAGCCCGTCCGCCGGCGCGACGGTACCGGTGAGCGCGTGCCGGGCGGCGGTGCGCTCGACGATCTCCGAGTCGCCGTGCCGGAACCACAGGTCGTTGGCCGCGGAGTCGTCCGACGACTCGAGCATCGCGGCGATCCGGTCGTAGTCGCTGCCGCCGAGCGGCAATTCGCCCGTCGCCGCCCGGTACAGCAGGTCGTCGGCGATGAACAGCTTGGCCACCGACGCGGTCTCGACGGGTGCGTCGACGCCACCGACGACCCGGAGCCCGGTCCGCCGGTCGAGCGCGGCGATCGTGACGTCCGCGCCGCGACCGGCCGCGGTCGCCGCCGCCGCCGTCATCCGGTCGGCCAGCGACCCGAGTGGTTCGAGCGGACCGGGGGACTCGGCGGCGGCGGACGGCAGAGCGACCGGCGACATGACCGGTTCCGGACCGCACGCCCCCACCGTCGCTGCCGTCAGCAACGACAGCGCCAGCATCGCCCAGCGTCCGCCGCGCACCCGGGACATGCCTGCCCACCCTCCTGCTCTCGATTGTCCGACGTACTCGTCCCACCGTCGAGGAGACGGGCACACCCGTCCGCGTCACCGAGGGCGGAGCCCGTCCGCGTCACCGAGGGCGGAGCCCGTCCGCGTCACCGAGGGCGGAGCCCGTCCGCGTCACCGAGGGCGGAGCCCGTCCGCGTCACCGAGGGCGGAGCCCGTCCGCGTCACCGAGGGCGGAGCCCGTCCGCGTCACCGAGGGCGGAGCCCGTCCGCGTCACCGAGGGCGGAGCCCGTCCGCGTCACCGAGGGCGGAGCCCGTCCGCGTCACCGAGGGCGGAGCCCGTCCGCGTCACCGAGGGCGGAGCCCGTCCGCGTCACCGAGGGCGGAGCCCGTCCGCGTCACCGAGGGCGGAGCCCGTCCGCGTCACCGAGGGCGGAGCCCGTCCGCGTCACCGAGGGCGGAGCCCGTCCGCGTCACCGAGGGCGGAGCCCGTCCGCGTCACCGAGGGCGGAGCCCGTCCGCGTCACCGAGGGCGGAGCCCGTCCGCGTCACCGAGGGCGGAGCCCGTCCGCGTCACCGAGGGCGGAGCCCGTCCGCGTCACCGAGGGCGGAGCCCGTCCGCGTCACCGAGGGCGGAGCCCGTCCGCGTCACCGAGGGCGGAGCCCGTCCGCGTCACCGAGGGCGGAGCCCGTCCGCGTCACCGAGGGCGGAGCCCGTCCGCGTCACCGAGGGCGGAGCCCGTCCGCGTCACCGAGGGCGGAGCCCGTCCGCGTCACCGAGGGCGGAGCCCGTCCGCGTCACCGAGGGCGGAGCCCGTCCGCGTCACCGAGGGCGGAGCCCGTCCGCGTCACCGAGGGCGGAGCCCGTCCGCGTCACCGAGGGCGGAGCCCGTCCGCGTCACCGAGGGCGGAGCCCGTCCGCGTCACCGAGGGCGGAGGAAGGATAGCGGTAGGGTCGACCGCTGTGACGACCGCTCTCAAGACCGTGAATCAGCGCATCGCCGAGGAACTCGACGTCCGGGAAGGTCAGGTCGCTGCGGCGGTCGACCTGCTCGACGGCGGCGCGACGGTGCCGTTCATCGCCCGCTACCGCAAGGAGGTCACCGGCGGGCTCGACGACGCCCAGCTCCGGCAGCTCGAGGAACGTCTGCGATACCTGCGTGAACTCGACGAGCGCCGCACGGCGGTGCTCGAGTCCGTCGAATCCCAGGGCAAGCTCGACGACGAGCTGCGCACGCAGATCCTGCTCGCCGACACCAAGGCCCGGCTCGAGGACATCTACCTGCCGTTCAAGCCGAAGCGCCGTACCAAGGCGCAGATCGCGCGGGAGGCCGGCCACGAGCCCGTCGCCGACGCCCTCCTCGGCGACCCCGCCACCGATCCCACGCAGTACAGCGCCGAACAGCTCGACGGCGCCCGCGCCATCCTCGTCGAACGCTTCGCCGAGGACGCCGACCTGGTGGGCGAGCTGCGTGAGGCGATGTGGACCCGCGGCCAGCTGAAGTCCACCGTCCGTCCCGGCAAGGAAACCGAGGGCGCCAAGTTCGCCGACTACTTCGAGTTCTCCGAGCCGTTCCCCGACCTGCCCTCGCATCGCATCCTGGCGGCGTTGCGCGGCGAGAAGGAGGAGGTGCTGAGCCTGTCGCTCGAACCGGACTCCGAGGAACCCGAGCCCGGGCAGCGCACCTACTACGAAGGCCGCATCGCCGCCCGCTTCGGCATCGCCGACGAGGGCCGGGCCGCCGACAAGTGGCTGCTCGACACCGTCCGCTGGGCGTGGCGCACCAAACTGCTCGTCTCCCTCGCCCTCGACATCCGCATGCGGCTGCGGCAGTCCGCCGAGAAGGACGCCGTCGACGTGTTCGCCGCGAATCTGCGCGACCTGCTGCTCGCCGCCCCCGCCGGCACCCGGCCGACGATGGGACTCGACCCCGGCTTCCGCACCGGCACCAAGGTCGCCGTCGTCGACGCCACCGGCAAGGTCGTCGCGCACGACACGATCTACCCGCACCAGCCGCACAACAAGCGCGAGCAGGCCCTGGCCACCCTGGCACGGCTCGTCGCGCAGCACGGTGTGGAACTGATCGCGATCGGCAACGGCACCGCCTCCCGCGAGACCGATGCCCTCGCCACCGAACTGATCGCGAAATCCGGCGCCACGAACCTCACCAAGATCGTGGTGTCCGAGGCCGGCGCGTCCGTGTACTCGGCGTCGGCGTACGCGTCGAAGGAACTGCCGGACCTCGACGTGTCGATCCGCGGTGCCGTGTCCATCGCCCGGCGCCTGCAGGACCCGCTCGCCGAGCTCGTCAAGATCGACCCCAAGTCCATCGGTGTCGGCCAGTACCAGCACGACGTGTCCGAGACGCTGCTCGCCCGCTCCCTCGGCACGGTCGTCGAGGACGCGGTCAACGCCGTCGGCGTGGACGTCAACACCGCATCGGTGCCGCTCCTGGCCCGGGTGTCGGGTATCGCGTCGTCCCTCGCCGAGAGCATCGTCGCGCACCGCGACGGGAACGGACCGTTCCGCAGCCGCAGGGACCTCACCGCGGTGCCGCGCCTCGGCCCGAAGGCGTTCGAGCAGTGTGCCGGCTTCCTTCGCATCCCGAACGGCGACGATCCGCTCGACGCGTCGAGTGTGCACCCGGAGGCGTATCCGGTCGTGCGGCGCATCGTCGAACGCACCGGCAGCGACGTGCGCGAACTGGTCGGCAACACCGCGGTGCTGCGGCGCCTGCGCCCGGAGGAATTCGTCGACGACCGCTTCGGCCTGCCCACGGTCACCGACATCATCGCCGAACTCGAGAAGCCGGGCCGCGACCCGCGCCCGGAGTTCAAGACCGCGACGTTCGCCGCCGGCGTCGAGAAGGTCGCCGACCTGAAACCCGGCATGGTGCTCGAGGGCGTGGTCACCAACGTCGCGGCGTTCGGCGCGTTCGTCGACGTCGGGGTGCACCAGGACGGTCTCGTGCACGTGTCCGCGATGTCCCGCAGCTTCGTCAAGGATCCGCGCGACGTCGTCAAGTCCGGCGAGGTGGTCAAGGTCAAGGTGCTCGACGTGGACGTGCCGCGGCAGCGGATCGGCCTGACGCTGCGCCTCGACGACGAGATCCCGGCCTCCGGGGCCCCGTCCGGCGACGACCCGCGCGGTCCGCAGGACCGGGGCGGACGTCGGCCGGGCGGCCGGCAGCAGGGCAGGCGTCAGGACGGACAGGGGCATGGTGCTCGCCGCGGCGGCCGTCGCCAGGATGCTCCGCCGGCCGCCGGTTCGATGGCGGACGCGTTGCGGCGCGCCGGATTCGGCAAGTAGATGCCGCCCGGGCCGCGCCGACTACCGGCGCGGCCCGGTTCCTGACATCCTCGGGAGCATGCAGCCCACGGTGACGACCGGCCGCGCGCCGAAGGACCCGCCCCGCCCCGCCGGCGGAGTCCCGAGGGCGATGGCGCCGTGACGGCCGTGACCGAGTGGCTGCAACGCGAGATCGTCGACCGCGGGCGCCTGCCCCTGCTGTTCTTCCTGCTCGGCTTCCTCCTCGCGTTCCTGTTCATCCGGTTCAGCGTCCGCATGATCCGCGCCCAGGTACGCTGGTGGCCCGGCAACGTCACCCCCGGCGGCCACCACGTGCACCACGTGGTGTTCGGCGTCGTCACCATGGTGGTCGCGGGCGGATCCCTCATCGCCGTCTACGAGGACGGCACGCAGACCACCGGGGCGGCTCTGGCCGCGCTCTTCGGCATCGGCACCGCGCTCGTGCTCGACGAGTTCGCCCTGATCTTCTACCTCAACGACGTGTACTGGGAGCAGGAGGGGCGCGTCTCGGTCGATGCGGTCTTCGTCGCGATCGCCGTCACCGGCCTGGTGCTGCTCGGCCTGCAGCCCCTCGAATTCGCCGACGTCACCAATTTCCGGGAGGACCCGTCGTGGGTGACCCGCACCCTGATCGCCGTCTCCGCCCTCGGCAATCTGGCCCTCGCGGCGGTCGTGCTGGCCAAGGGCAAGATCTGGACGGGCCTGATCGGTCTGTTCGTCTTCCCTCTGCTGCTGGTCGGGGCGGTGCGCCTGTCGCGGCCCGGCGCACCCTGGGCCCGCTGGCGCTACACCGGCAAGACCCGCAAGATGCGTCGCGCGATCGAACGCGAGCGGCGCTACCGACGCCCGGTGATCCGGGCGAAGATCTTCGTGCAGGACCTGGTCGCGGGCAAACCCACGATGAACACCGTGCAGGGAGCCGTCCAGCATTCCCGCGTCGCCGCCGAAGCCGAACTGGCCCGCACCGTGCACGCCGCACCCCCGCCGATTTCCGCCACCCCGGCACCGTCTGGCACAATTGACGGGTTGCCCGGCTCGGGCACGCATACCTGACCTGGGCACGAACCAGTCGAGTACCGCCTTCCGGTGGATGCCGCTCGGTTCCTCTGCTCATGCGAACAAGCGAGGATGACAACCGATGAACACCCTGGACTTCCTGGACGCCAAGTCCCTGCGCGACGACATTCCGGACTTCCGTGCCGGCGACACCCTGAACGTGCACGTGAAGGTCATCGAGGGCTCGAAGGAGCGCGTGCAGGTCTTCAAGGGCGTCGTGATCCGTCGCCAGAACGGTGGCATCCGCGAGACCTTCACCGTGCGCAAGGTCTCGTTCGGTGTCGGCGTCGAGCGGACCTTCCCGGTGCACAGCCCCAACCTCGCCAAGATCGAGGTCGTCACCCGCGGTGACGTGCGCCGCGCCAAGCTGTACTACCTGCGCGAGCTGCGCGGCAAGGCCGCCAAGATCAAGGAAAAGCGCTGATCGTCACGCGCTGACCGTCAGGCCCCGAGTAGCCCGGTCCGGATCCGTTCCGGGCCGGGCTACTCTGATTCGGTGGCAGATTCATCGCGAGACCCGGCCGTGCCGGAGATGCAGCAGCACAGCACCGACGACACGCCCGGACGCGATCGGAAGCAGGACAAGAAGGAGAAGTCGTTCCTGCGGGAACTGCCCGTCCTGATCCTCGTCGCGCTCGTGCTGAGCTTCCTGCTCCAGACCTTCGTCGCGCGGGTGTACCTGATTCCCTCGGAGTCGATGGAGCCCACCCTGCACGGCTGCCCCGGCTGCACCGGCGACCGGATCGTCGTCGAGAAGATCGGCTACCGCTTCGGCGATCCCCGGCCCGGTGACGTCGTGGTCTTCCGCGGCCCCGACTCCTGGTCCACCGGCTACGTCTCCACCCGCTCCGACAACGTCGTGATCCGCGGCATGCAGGAGGTCGGCTCCCTCGTCGGCCTCGTCCCACCCGACGAGAACGACCTCGTCAAGCGCGTGATCGCCGTCGGCGGGCAGACCGTCGAATGCTGCGACGACCAGGGCCGTGTCCTCGTCGACGGCCGGCCCCTCGACGAGCCGTACATCGAGATGGACTTCCCGTTCACCCCCGGCGTGGTCACCTGCGAGACCGAGGTGCGCTCGGGCCGCTGCTTCGGTCCGGTCACCGTGCCGGACGGCCACCTCTGGGTCATGGGCGACAACCGCTCCAACTCCGCGGACTCGCGCTACCACGTCGCCGACGAGAACCAGGGCACCATCCCGGTCGACAACGTCATCGGCAAGGCCCGGTTCATCGTCCTGCCGCCCTCGCGGTGGGGCACCATCGACTCCCCGGAGATCCAGCAACCGTGACCCCGTGGCCGCCGCGCGCTGTGATCCGCAGGTCCGCGGGCCTGCGCACCATGGAGTCGACGCTCGTGCGGTGCGGGCTCGGGCCGGTTGCGGGGGTCGACGAGGCGGGCCGGGGCGCCTGCGCCGGACCGCTCGTCGTCGCCGCGTGCATCCTCGATCCCCGACCGCACCCGACGCTCGCGCGTCTCGACGACTCCAAGAAGCTCACCGAGAAGACCCGGGAGGAGCTGTTCCCGATCATCCGACGCCGCGCGGTGGCGTGGAGCGTGGTGATCGTGCCGGCCGCCGAGATCGACGCCATCGGTGTGCACGTGGCCAACATCGAGGGCATGCGCCGTGCGGTGATGCGGCTGTCCGTCGCGCCCGGGTACGTTCTCACCGACGGGTTCCGGGTTCCGGGCCTGCCGGCGCCGTCGCTGCCGGTCATCGGCGGGGACGCCGCAGCGGCCTGCATCGCGGCGGCGAGCGTGCTCGCCAAGGTCACCCGGGACCGGATCATGGTCGACCTCGACGGCGAGCTGCCCGGCTACGGCTTCGCCGTCCACAAGGGTTACAGCACCGCCGCGCACATGGCGGCGCTGCGCGATCTCGGCCCCAGCCGGGAGCATCGCCTGCGATACGCCAACGTCGCCGCCCTCCTCGGCGACGACCCCGGCCACGGCCGATTCGGCTCCGACGAGGCAGATGCGGGATGATGGATCGACACACCAGAACGGGAGGACACCGAGACCGATGAGTGCCGAGGATCTCGAGAAGTACGAAACCGAGATGGAACTCTCGCTGTACCGGGAGTACCGGGACATCGTTGGTCAGTTCGCGTACGTCGTGGAGACCGAGCGACGGTTCTATCTCGCCAATGCGGTCGAGCTGCTCCCGCACAACTCCGGCGGCGAGGTGTACTTCGAAGTGCGCATGTCCGACGCGTGGGTGTGGGACATGTACCGCCCCGCCCGCTTCGTCAAGCACGTCCGGGTCATCACCTTCAAGGACGTCAACATCGAAGAGCTCGACAAGCCCGACCTGCGCCTGCCCGACAAGCTGGGATAGCCCGCTCACCCCCTTCGCGTCCCGTCGGCCGAATGTCACATTCCTTCGATTCGATCGAAGCGGTGTGACATTCGGCCACGCGCTTTCCCCGGCCGCGCCCCGTCGGCCGCAGTTGTCCACACCCGGCGCGTTCATCCACAGATTCCGTGATCCGGGCCGGTGCGGGCCATGGACGTCCCTCGTGTGCCGCACAGTGGTTGCCACACAGGGAGGGACGGGGATGGGACGCAATCAGCAGGTGGGGGCGCTGGGGGAGGACCTGGCCGCCGAGTTTCTCGAGTCGGCGGGCCTGGTGGTGCTCGCGCGCAACTGGCGCTGCCGGTACGGGGAACTCGATCTGATCGCCGAGGACGGCGACACGGTGGTGTTCGTGGAGGTCAAGACCCGCACCGGCCTCGGGTACGGCACGCCGGCCGAGGCGGTGACCGCGGTCAAGGCGGATCGGATTCGCCGGCTGGCCGCGCTGTGGCTCTCCAGCCACGAGCGACGGTGGCGGCGCATCCGGGTCGACGTGGTCACGGTGCTGCTCCCATCCCGGGGCGAACCCTTGATCACCCATCGCCGGCAGGTGCTGTGATGGCACTGGGGAAGGCCTACTCGGTGGCGGTCACCGGGGTGGACGGGCAGGTCGTGGAGATCGAGGCCGACATCGGCCGCGGACTGCCGGGGGTGAGGATGGTGGGACTGCCCGATACCGCGCTGCAGGAGTCCCGGGACCGAGTCCGGGCGGCGGTGACGAATTCCGGCGGCGACTGGCCGGATTCACGGGTGGTGCTGGCCCTGTCGCCGGCGACGCTGCCGAAGGTGGGCAGCGTCTACGATCTCGCCCTCGCGTGCGCGGTGCTCAACGCCGCCGAATCGATTCCGCCCGAGTCGGTTTCGCGGACGATTCTGCTCGGAGAGCTGGCGCTCGACGGTCGGATCCGGGCGGTGCGCGGGGTCCTTCCGGCGGTGCTCTCCGCCAAGCGTGCCGGATGGCAGCGGGTGGTGGTCCCGGCCGCCACGATGCCCGAGGCCGGGCTGGTCGACGGCATCGACATCTACGGGGCGGGCACTCTCGCCGAGGTGGTGCTGTGGCTGCGCGGCGACGGACCGCTCGAGCGACCCGGTCCCCGCCCGCCGGGGGAGCGGCCGGGACGAGCGGACATGAGCGAGGTGGTCGGTCAGCACGAGGCACGGCGGGCCATCGAGATCGCGGCCGCCGGTGCGCACCATCTGATGCTCACCGGCCCGCCCGGCATCGGGAAGACGATGCTCGCCCAGCGGCTTCCCGGCGTGTTGCCGGCGTTGACGGAGGAACAGGCCCTCGAGGTGACCGCGATCCACTCCGTCGCCGGAACGCTGTCGGCGGATCAGCCGCTCGTCACCGACCCGCCGTTCATCGCTCCCCACCACACCGCGTCGGTCAGCTCGCTCGTCGGTGGGGGCAGCGGCATGGCCAAGCCCGGTGCGGTCAGTCGTGCCCACCGGGGCGTCCTCTTCCTGGACGAGGTCGCCGAGATGGGCACCAAGGCGCTCGAGGCGTTGCGGACCCCGCTCGAGGACGGGGAGGTGCGTATCGCCCGCCGCGACGGGGTTGCGCGCTACCCGGCGCGATTCCAACTGATCCTCGCCGCGAATCCGTGCCCGTGTGCGCCGCCTCGCGACGCCGACTGCGTGTGCCCGCCCGCCGCGCGCCGACGCTATCTGGGGAGGTTGTCGGGCCCGCTGCTCGACCGGGTGGACCTGCGGGTTCGGATGGAGACGGTGGCGACCGGCGCGCTCATGGGAGAGGCCGGGGAGAGCACCGAGGATGTTCGCACCCGGGTGGCCCGGGCCCGGGATGCTGCGGCCGCCCGCTGGAGCGCGCACGGGTGGAGTACCAACGCCGAGGTGCCCGGTCCCGCGCTGCGGCAGAAATTCCGTCTGCCCCGCGCGGCGCTCGGACCTGTGGAGTGGGCGCTGCGGAAGGGAGCGATCACCGCGCGCGGCGCGGATCGCGCGTTGCGGGTCGCGTGGACGCTGGCAGATCTCGCGGGGCTCGACGCTCCGGGAGAAATGCACGTGGCGACGGCTCTGGATTTCCGGGATCGGGGGACGGCATGAGCGCACCGGATCCGCGTCGGCTGGCGTGGGCCTATCTGTCGGTCGTGGCGCAGGGGGCGTCGCGGATCCTGAACGCCGCTATCACGGAGGACGGCCCGGAGGCGGTCGCGGCGGCGGTGCGGGACGGCTCGATCGGTGGCGCGCTGGGCAGACGTACTGCCGCCCGTGCCCATCTCGACTCCGCGGCGAGGGATCTGGAGCTGGTGGAGCGGCTGGGCGGTCGTCTGGTCACGCCCGACGACGACGAGTGGCCGGCATGGCAACTGCTGGCGTTCGACGGTCTCGACGGCGCGGACGTCGATGCCGCGCCGCCGGCGTTGTGGGTGCTGGGGCGACGGCGGATCGACGAGCTGGTGGAGCGGGCCGTGGCCGTCGTCGGCACGCGCGCGGCCAGTGGCTACGGCGAGAACGTGACCGCGGAGATCGCCGGGGACCTGGCGACCGACGGGTGGACGGTGCTGTCGGGGGCGGCCTTCGGGATCGACGCGGCGGCGCACCGGGCGGCCCTGGGGGTCGGTGGCGTGACGATGGCGGTCCTCGCGTGCGGGGTGGACCGGGCGTACCCGGCGGCGCACACCGGGTTGTTGCGGCAGATCGCCGAGCACGGGGCGGTGGTCAGCGAGTATCCGCCCGGCACGCTCCCGGCGCGGTTCCGGTTCCTGGCCCGCAACCGTCTGGTCGCGGGGCTGGGTGGTGGCGTTCTGGTGGTGGAGGCGGGCTGGCGCAGTGGGGCACGGAACACGGCGGCGTGGGGCAGACGGCTGGGGCGGCCGGTGCTGGCGGTTCCGGGGCCCGTGACCTCGGCGGCGTCGCAGGGCTGTCATCGGATGATCCGGGAGCAGGAGGCGCGACTGGTGGGCACCGCACGCGAGGTGGTCGAGGAGGTCGGCCCGATGGGTGTGGCCGACGACGGCGACGGACGCTGGGTGCGGGCGCTCGACGGACTCTCGGGCGACATGGCAGCCGTCTACGAAGCTCTGCCCGCGGCGGGGGCGGTATCGGTGCAGCACCTGTCGGAAACGTCGGGGCTGCTCCCGGAGCGGGTGCGGGCCGCGTTGCCGTTGCTCGAGCTCGAAGGACATGTGCAGCGGGAGGCGGCCGGGTGGGCACGCAGCAGGTGAGTGTCAGGGCTGGTCGTGCCCGCGTAGTTCCTCGGCTTTGGCCAGGATGGGCTTGTAGTACTTGTCGCCGAGCACCCTGGTCACCTGGGCGGCGAGCTCGGTCTCCCCGGTCTGGAGCAGGACGTACTCGAGCTCGGCCAGCTGTGCGCCGATCGCCTCGCGCCTGCGGTCCGTCTCCTCGAGGGCGCCGACGAGGCTCGTCAGGTACTGCGACGTGACGGTGTTCATCGTTTCTCGCATACCGCAACGATGGCGGAATTCCGGCGCGATGTCGGCGGATCGGATGATCCCGGTGGTGTTGCGTCGGCGCGGGGCGGTGGCCGCCGACGGACCGCACGCGTACGCTGCGATAGTTAGGTAAGCCTGAGCAAATACGGAGGTGGGCGTGGCCCCGAAGACCCCGCGATCGACGACCCTGACGGTGACGGGCAGCGAACGCCTGACTCCGCACCTGGTTCGGGTCCACCTCGGCGGCCCCGGGTTCGACGAGTTCGAACCAGGTCCGCACACGGACTCGTACGTCAAACTCGAGCTGGAGGCCGGCGGCGAGACGGTCCTGCGCACGTACACGGTGCGGGCCGTGGACCGGGAGGCCCGGCAGATCGCGATCGATTTCGTCGTCCACGGCGATCAGGGTGTCGCCGGTCCCTGGGCGGCGTCCGTGCAGCCGGGGCAGACCGTCGTGGTCCGCGGGCCCGGTGGTGCCTACCGCCCGGATCCGGACGCCGACTGGCACCTCCTCGCCGGTGACGACACCGCGATACCGGCCGTCGCCGCGGCGCTCGAAGCCCTGGCCCCGGATGCGCGGGGCCGGGTGTTCCTCGAGGTGGCCGGCCCCGACGACGAAATCGCCCTCTCGGCTCCCGCCGGCGTCGAGGTCACCTGGCTGCACCGCGGCTCCGCCACCGGGCCGGACCTGACCGGCGCGAACGCGCCCCTGGTCTCGGCGGTGACGGGCGCGGAGTGGCTGCCGGGCGACCCGCAGGTGTTCATCCACGGGGAAGCGGAGACCGTCATGCAGTACCTGCGGCCGTACGTCCGCAAGATCCGCGGGGTTCCGGCTGCCCGTGCGTCGATCTCCGGGTACTGGCGTCGCGGCCGCACCGAGGAGGGCTTCCGGGAATGGAAGCGCGAACTCGCGACGGCCGAAGCGCGGTGAACGCGCTCACACGCGTTCGCGGGTGAGGGTGAGCAGGGCGGTCATGGACAGCGCGGCCGAGATCGCGATCGCCAGCGCCATCGGCAGCGCGGTGTTCTCCCCGCCGAGCCCGACCAGTGGTGACACCAGGGCAGCCAGGCCGAACTGCGACGCGCCCATGACCGCGGAGCCGGTGCCCGCCGTCTTCGGCACCTGCCCCTGTGCCAGCGCCGTCGCGTTACCCATGACGAAGCCCAGGCTGGAGACGACGAGGAACAGCAGTGGCAGCACCAGCCGGCGGGCGGTGTCCGCGACCAGGACCGCGAGCACCAGCAGGATCCCGGCGGTCAGCATCTGGGCTACGCCGTACCGCAGCAGGTTCCGCACCTCGAAACGTCCGATGAGCCGGGTGTTGACGATGTTGCCCGCGACGAGGCCCACCGAGTTGACGGCGAAGACGAGGGAGAATTGTCCCGGCGTCATCCCCAGGACCTCCTGGACCACGAACGGTGATGCGGAGATGTACGAGAACATGGCGCCGAAGCCGAGCGCGAACGTCGCGGCGTAACCCACGAAGCGCCGATTGCCGATCACCGTGCCGAAGTTGCGGGCGAGTGTCGCCAGGCCCCCGCTGTGGCGGCGTTCGGGCGGCAACGTCTCCGGCACGACCGTGAGCACAGCGACGACCATCACCACGGCCAGGCCGGCCAGGACCCAGAAGATGCCGCGCCAGCCGATCGGCCCCAGCAGGACGCCGCCGAGCAGGGGTGCGACGATCGGCGCCACCCCGCCGATGATCATCATGATGCTGAACAGGCGGGCGGCCTCGTTGCCGCGGGAGCGGTCCGCAATCACCGCGCGCGCCAGCACGATTCCCGTGCCGCCGCTGAAGCCCTGGATCAGGCGGGCTGCGATGAGCACCTCCACCGTCGGCGCCGTCGCGCACAGGGCGCTGCTCAGGGCGAGGACGACGGTGCCCGCCAGCAGCAGGCGACGCCGGCCCCACCCGTCGGAGAGTGGTCCCACCACGAGTTGCCCGACGCCGAGGCCGGCCATGAAGGTGGTGAGCGTGAGCTGGATGCCGACCGTGCTGGTGCCGAGACTCTCGGACATGATCGGGAGTCCGGGCAGATACATGTCGGTGGCCAGCGGCGCGGTAGCGGAGAGCAGTGCCAGACCGAACAGCATCGGCAACGGAATCGTTTTACTCACGAACTAACCCTAGTGGGCGCCTGATCGGCGTGTGCGGTTGCGTGGGCGGTGCCCACAGCGCACGGTGACGGCCATGGACACCGCGCTGCCGCCGCCTCTCGCCGTGCATCTCGAGGAGTTCGCCGAGCATCTCGACCTGCGGGGCGGACGGTCCGCCCACACGATCCGCGCGTACACGACCGACATCCGAAGTCTGCTGGCCCACCTCGAGGCCGGCCACCCGGATGCGCGGATCGACGACCTCACCCTCGAGGTGCTGCGCTCCTGGCTGGCCGACCAGGTGGCGGGCGGCGCTGCCCGCACGACCTTGGCGCGGCGCACCTCCTCCGCCCGCACCTTCTGCGCGTGGCTGGCCCGCACCGGCCGGCTCGACCACGATCCCGCGGCTCGGTTGGTGTCGGCCCGCACCCACCGCACCCTTCCGCCGGTGTTGCGTGCCGATCAGGCATCCGAGGTGATGGCGGCTGCGGAGGCCGGTGCGCGCGAGCTGGACCCGGTGGCGCTGCGCGATCGGCTCGTGCTGGAACTGCTGTACGCGACGGGGATCCGGGTCGGGGAGCTGTGCGGGCTCGACGTCGACGACGTCGATGCCGACCGTCGGTCGCTGCGCGTGCTCGGTAAGGGCAACCGGGAACGGACCGTGCCGTACGGAGCGCCCGCGGCCGCCGCGCTCGACGCGTGGCTGCACAGCGGGCGGCCCGCCCTCGCGCGCCCGGATTCCGGGCCTGCGCTTCTGCTCGGTGTACGCGGCGGCCGGCTGGGCCCGCGCCAGGTCCGGTCCGTGGTGCACGAGAACGTAGCCGCAGTCCCCGGCGCACCCGATCTCGCGCCGCACGGGCTGCGGCACAGCGCCGCGACCCATCTGCTCGAGGGCGGTGCCGACCTGCGGGTGGTGCAGGAGTTGCTGGGTCACGCGAGCCTTGCGACGACCCAGCTCTACACCCATGTGTCGGTAGCGCGGTTGCGGGCGGCGCACGAACAGGCGCATCCGCGGGCGTGACCCGGGCGACGAAGACCCCGAGGTTTGGTACCGTCGCCGCCGCATCTGCTGCGCAATCCGGGGGGAATTCGTGGGGTACGAGGAGTCGACGCACGCTCTGCCTGCCTGGCTTCGGGACGAACCGGAGCCGGCGGGCCGCCGCGGAAGGCGACGGGGCGGCGACCGTGCGGTCGTGCCGCCCGAGCAGCCGGAGCCGTCTCCGCAGCCCGTACAACGACCATCCGGGACCACATCCCCGCCCGTGGATGTGGACCGACCGGCCGGTCCACCGGCCCCGGTGCCGTCTGTCCCGTTCGGCATGCCGTCTTCGGACCGTCCCGCGTCTGTGCCCGAAGCGCGGGTCGTCGAGCCGACGGTTCCCGCCCCGCCCGATGCCGAACCTGACACCGCCGAGCCTGACACCGCCGAGCCCGGCACCCCCGAGCCCGGCACGCCCGAGCCCCGCACCCCCGAACCTGCGGACCCGGAACCGGTGGTCACCGCGCAACCGGCCGATGCCGTTGCCGGACCCACCACTGCGGGGGAGGAGACCGCGGCGCGAAACGGCCCCGGGGAGCATCCCCGCGCCGAGCCCGCGCCGCCTCCACCGACGCCCGGCTCGGAAGCCACCGGGTCGCCCCTGCGGGAGGCGGACGACCCCGAAAACCGTCCGTCGTCGATCCGTTCCGGGCTTTCCACCCCAGGGCACTGCCGGGAAGCCGGCCCGGTGGAGTCCGGCGCCCCGGAGCCGCGGCCGTCCGATCAGGAC
Organism: Rhodococcus sp. GXMU-t2271; assembly: GCF_041414735.1. Taxonomy (NCBI): domain Bacteria; kingdom Bacillati; phylum Actinomycetota; class Actinomycetes; order Mycobacteriales; family Nocardiaceae; genus Rhodococcus; species Rhodococcus sp. GXMU-t2271. Next base: position 121,284 of record NZ_JAUIZP010000027.1, on the reverse strand, counting down.
CTGACCTCCGGCGCGCTGGTCCGGCGGTCCCGGCGCTCTCCCGCGGCCGGTTGGCGGCGCAGCGTGCACCGGTTCACCGGCGGAATCCTCGCGCCCGGCGAATCGACCGACGAGACGTACCGGCGTGAGCTCGAGGACCGGGTCCGGCAGCCGATCAGCGGCGACTACCGGATCGCGGTGCTGTCCCTCAAGGGCGGTGTCGGAAAGACGACGACCACCGTCGGACTCGGCTCCACGTTCGCCTCGCTGCGGGGGGACTGTGTGATCGCGGTCGACGCGAATCCCGACTTCGGGACGCTCGCGCAGCGAGTGCCCCAGCAGACCGGGTCCACGGTGCGCGACCTGCTCGCCGCGGCCCCGCGGATCTCCCGCTACGCCGACGTCCGCGCCCACACGTCGCAGGCGCCGAGCCGTCTCGAAGTGCTTGCGAGCGAACGCGACCCGGCGGTGTCGGAGGCGTTCAGCGAGGACGACTACCGCCGCGTCGTGGACATCCTGCGGGTGTACTACAACGTCGTCCTGACCGACTGCGGCACGGGCATCATGCATTCGGCGATGCGGGGGGTGCTCGATCTCGCCCACGCACTCGTGCTGGTCGCGTCCCCGGCGATCGACGGGGCGCGGAGCGCGGCCGCGACACTCGACTGGTTGCAGCACCACGGTTTCGGGGCACTCGTCGAGCGCACCGTCGTGGTGATCAGCGCTGCCCGGCCCGGGGCCACCAACATCGACATGCAGGCACTGACGGGACACTTCCTCGCGCGGTGCCGGGCCGTGCAGGTGGTGCCGTTCGACGAACACCTTGCCGAGGGGGCCGAGATCGACCTCGCTCTGCTCCGGCCTGCCACTCGTCGCGCCTTCCTCGAACTCGCCGCCATGGTTGCCGACGACTTCGCGGCAGTGTCGGGACGCCACGCCGCGGACCGCCGCCCGTAGCCGAGCCGCGGGCGCGGCTGAGCGGTTCCGCCGCCGCGCCCGGACACGGGCTCGAGACGGATCACCGACCGCACGAGCGGCAACGGGTCGAGGTAGTCGTCGCGGCCTCGGCGCAGACCCCAGTGCAGGCAGGCCGCCGCGGGGCAGCCCTCGTGGCCCGGCTCGAGGGTGCCGAGCGGATCCCCCCGTTCCACGCGCCGGCCTGCGGCGACCGTCGCGGTCACCGGCTCGTAGGTGGTGCGCAGCCCACCGGCGTGCTCCACCGAGACGACAGGTTTGCCGGCGACGGTCCCCGCGAACACCACCACGCCGGCGCCGGCGGCGAACACCGGCTGCCCGGGCCGGCCGGCGAGGTCGGCGCCTCGGTGCCCGGGCAGCCAGTCGTGCTCGGGACCGTCGAACGGGCGGGCCACGACCGGCCGTGGCTGCAGCGGCCAGCCGAACTCGCGGGGGGACGCCGCGGCGGGAACCGACCCCGCGAGCGCGGCGAGCGCGATCAGGACGGCGATCCCGGTGATCTTCATCCGCCCAGCGTGCCGGGCGGTGCCGGCGACGGACAGAGCCTTCCCGGCATTGTGGACAACCCTCCGATTCGTCCACAGATCGGCCGAACCGGCCCGCTGATCAGGCAGTTGTGGTTCCCGGCGGGCAAGGCCGTACACTGTTCGAGCGGTCTGTGTTCGCAGATCGACTTCGCGCGTCCGCGCGCTGATCGCCGCCCGGTGTTCCGGGCGCCATCGGAAATTGGCCGTCGGCCGGTCCCGCAAGGGTCCGACGGGCATGCGGACGCCAGGGCGGGGATCACCCGATCTCCCGCGGCAACCGAATCGAAAGAGAGAACAGCCATGGCTGTCGTAACAATGAAGCAGCTGCTCGACAGCGGCGCCCACTTCGGTCACCAGACCCGTCGCTGGAACCCGAAGATGAAGCGGTTCATCTTCACCGACCGCAACGGCATCTACATCATCGACCTGCAGCAGACCCTGACGTACATCGACAAGGCGTACGAGTTCATCAAGGAGACGGTCGCCCACGGTGGCACCGTGCTGTTCGTCGGCACCAAGAAGCAGGCGCAGGAGTCCATCGCGGAAGAGGCCACCCGGGTCGGGATGCCCTACGTGAACCAGCGCTGGCTCGGCGGCATGCTCACCAACTTCTCCACCGTCCACAAGCGCCTGCAGCGCCTGAAGGAGCTGGAGTCGATGGAGCAGACCGGTGGGTTCGAGGGTCGCACCAAGAAGGAAATCCTCATGCTCACGCGTGAGAAGACCAAGCTCGAGCGCACCCTCGGTGGCATCCGCGACATGGCCAAGGTGCCGTCGGCGATCTGGGTCGTCGACACCAACAAGGAGCACATCGCCGTCGGCGAGGCCCGCAAGCTGAACATCCCGGTCGTCGCGATCCTCGACACCAACTGCGATCCCGACGTCGTCGACTACCCGATCCCGGGCAACGACGATGCGATCCGTTCGGCTGCGCTGCTGACCAAGGTCGTCGCCTCCGCCGTCGCCGAGGGCGTGCAGGCCCGCGCCGGCCAGAGCGCCGACAAGGACGCCAAGCCGGAGGCCGGCGCCGGCGAGCCGCTCGCCGAGTGGGAGCAGGAGCTGCTCGCGCAGGCCACCCCGGCCGCCGAAGCCGAGGCCCCCGCCGCCGACGCGGCGCCCTCCGCCGAAGCCTGATCCGATGCGCGGCCCCGACCGGTAGATCCTGAGATCATGGTCGGGGCCGTCGCACGCGACCGCGCCGCATCAGTGCACCCGCACGCGACCGAGCCGCATCAGAGGAAACTTCCGCGCGAGCACCCATCGCGCACAACAGACACAGGAGGCTCGCTTCCCATGGCGAACTACACCGCCGCCGACGTCAAGCGTCTGCGTGAGCTCACCGGCTCCGGAATGCTGGCGTGCAAGAACGCCCTCGCCGACAACGACGGCGACTTCGACAAGGCCGTCGAGCAGCTGCGCATCAAGGGCGCCAAGGACGTGGGCAAGCGCGCCGAGCGCTCCACCGCCGAGGGCCTGGTCGCCGCGAAGAACGGCGTGCTCATCGAGCTCAACTCCGAGACCGACTTCGTCGCCAAGAACGACGAGTTCCAGGCTCTCGCCGAGAAGATCGTCACCGCTGCGGCCGAGGCCGAGCCGGCCGACCTCGAGGCCCTCAAGGCCGTCGAGGTCGACGGCAAGACCGTCGACACCCTCGTGCAGGAGCTCTCCGCCAAGATCGGCGAGAAGCTCGAGCTGCGCCGTCTCGCCGTCTTCGACGGCCCCGTCGCGGTGTACCTGCACAAGCGTGCGTCCGACCTGCCGCCGGCTGTCGGCGTGCTCGTCGAGTACTCCGGTGAGGGTGACGCCGCCGCAGAGGCCGCCCGTGCCGCCGCGATGCAGGTCGCCGCGCTGAAGGCGAAGTACCTCTCCCGCGACGAGGTTCCGGCCGACACGGTCGAGAACGAGCGCCGCATCGCGGAGGAGACCGCCAAGAACGAGGGCAAGCCGGAGGCCGCCCTGCCGAAGATCGTCGAGGGCCGGCTCAACGGCTTCTTCAAGGACGTCGTGCTGCTCGAGCAGGCCTCGGTGACGGACTCGAAGAAGACCGTCAAGGCGCTGCTCGACGATGCCGGTGCCACCGTGTCGCGCTTCGTGCGTTTCGAGGTCGGCGGCAGCTAGACCTCTCGTTTCCTCGACCCCGTCGGCGCTCGCCGGCGGGGTCGAGGCGCGTCGGCGACCCGATATCGGGCCGATCGGACACTCGCGCCCCCGTCTCGGTTCCACGGGGTCGGATGAGGCAGGATGAAAGGGCCGACCCACCGCTCGACCCGAGGAGAACCATGTCCGAACACGCCCAGGAACGTCCCGGTTTCCGTCGGGTGCTGCTCAAGCTCGGTGGGGAGATGTTCGGCGGGGGCAAGGTCGGTCTCGACCCGGACGTGGTGACGACCGTGGCCGAGGAGATCGCCGAGGTCGTCCGCTCCGGGGTGGAGGTGGCGGTGGTCATCGGCGGCGGCAACTTCTTCCGGGGCGCCGAACTGCAGCAGCGCGGTCTCGACCGCGCTCGCTCCGACTACATGGGCATGCTCGGCACGGTAATGAATTCCCTTGCGTTGCAGGATTTCCTGGAGAAGCAGGGCGTGGACACCCGCGTCCAGACCGCTATCACGATGGGGCAGGTCGCCGAGCCGTACCTGCCGCTGCGTGCCCGCCGGCATCTCGAGAAGGGCCGCGTGGTGATCTTCGGTGCCGGCATGGGCATGCCGTACTTCTCCACCGACACCACCGCCGCGCAGCGCGCCCTCGAGATCGGCGCGGAGGTGGTCCTGATGGCCAAGGCCGTCGACGGGGTCTACTCGGCCGACCCCCGGATCGACGCCGACGCGACCCTGTTCACCGAGATCACCCACCGCGAGGTCATCGAGAAGGGCCTCAAGGTCGCGGATGCGACCGCCTTCAGTCTCTGCATGGACAACGACATGCCGATCATGGTCTTCAACCTGCTCACCGAGGGGAATATCGCTCGGGCTGTCGCCGGTGAGAAGATCGGAACACTCGTACGGTCATGAACGGACAACGGAACATGGAGGAACAGCCGTGATCGATGAAGCTCTCTTCGAAGCCGAGGAGAAGATGGAAAAGGCCGTCACGGTGGCCAAGGACGATCTCGGATCCATCCGCACCGGCCGCGCGAACCCCGGCATGTTCTCCAGGATCGTCGTCGACTACTACGGCGCGCCCACCCCGGTCACGCAGATGGCCAGCATCAACGTCCCCGAGGCGCGCATGGTGGTCGTCAAACCCTACGAGGCCTCGCAGCTCGGCCCGATCGAGACCGCGATCCGCAACTCCGACCTGGGCGTCAATCCGACCAACGACGGGTCCCTGATCCGCATCTCCATCCCGCAGCTGACCGAGGAACGCCGCCGCGAGCTGGTCAAGCAGGCCAAGGCCAAGGGCGAGGACGCCAAGGTGTCCGTGCGCAACGTGCGACGGAAGGCGATGGAGGAGCTGCACCGCATCCAGAAGGACGGCGAGGCCGGCGAGGACGACGTCACCCGCGCGGAAAAGGAGCTCGACAAGACCACGGCGAAGTACGTGGCGCAGATCGACGAGCTGGTCAAGCACAAGGAAGCCGAGCTGCTGGAGGTTTAACCGTGGGTACCGCCGCCGGGTCGTCCGATCCGCAGCTCCCCCTGGGCGTCACCGACGCCGACTCGGCGGCCGACGCCGCGAAGGCGGGCACCGAGGTCCCGCCGGGCCGGCCCGATCCGACCCCTGCCGCGGAGCCGGAGAAGAAGGCGTCCCGCGCCGGCCGGAACCTGCCCGCCGCCGTGGGCGTGGGCGCCGGGCTCGGTGGCCTCGTCATCGGCGTGCTCGCGTTCGCCCCCAAGGCCTGGCTCCTCGTCGTCGCGGTGGCCATCGCGATCGCCACCTGGGAGGTCACCAAGCGCCTGCGTGAGGCGGACGTCCTGGTTCCCCGGGTCCCGCTCCTGGTCGGGGGGCAGGCGATGATCTGGCTCGGCTGGCCCTACGGCACCACCGGCGTGCTCGGCGCCTTCGCCGGCACCACCGTCGTGTCGATGCTGTGGCGGCTGTTCGACCGCGGACTGCGCGGCCGGCCCCGCAACTACCTGCGCGACACCGCGGTCACCGTCTTCACCGCGGCATGGGTACCTTTCCTCGCGTCGTTCGCGACGCTGATGGTCCTCGAGGACGACGGTGCCGCCCGGGTGTTCTGCCTGATGATCGTGTGCGTCGCATCCGACGTCGGCGGATACGCGTCCGGGGTGCTGTTCGGCAAGCACCCGATGGCGCCCGCGATCAGCCCGAAGAAGTCCTGGGAGGGTTTCGGCGGCTCGGTTCTCGCCTGCACCGTCGCCGGTGTGCTCACGGTGACCCTGCTGCTCGACGCCGCCTGGTGGATCGGTGTGCTCCTCGGCGTCGTGCTCGCCGCCACGGCCACGGCGAGCGACCTGATCGAGTCGCAGGTCAAACGGGATCTCGGCATCAAGGACATGGGCACCCTGCTGCCCGGCCACGGCGGGATCATGGATCGGCTGGACTCCATCCTGCCGTCCGCGTTCGTCACCTGGCTCGTCCTCGGGGCCTTCGTCTAGGCCGGTGACGAGAAGGCAGCGGTCCGACACGCACGGGGTGGTGCCCAGCCCCAACATCTGGCACTGGCCGGAGGTCTACGAGGAAGAGAACCGCGCCCAGGACGTCCACGGCGTCGTGTACACGGCGCTGCGCGAGGCATACGACTGGGCCGGTCGGGACGTGGTCGACGTGGGCTGCGGCACCGGCTTCCACCTGCCGATGTTCGCGGCCGCGGCGCGCACCGTGACCGGTGTCGAACCGCACCCGCCGCTGGTGGAACTGGCACGGCGACGGATGCGGGGCCAACCGGGCGTGCGAGTGCAGACCGGTTCGGCCGAGCACCTGCCGCTCGCGGACAGCAGCGTGGACCTCGTGCACGCCCGTACCGCGTACTTCTTCGGTCCCGGGTGCGGGGCAGGTATCGCCGAGGCGATGCGCGTGCTGCGGCCCGGCGGCGCCCTCGCGATCGTCGATCTCGACGCGACCGCCCATCCGTACGGCGAATGGATGCGCGCGGACCTGCCGCACTACGACCCGCGCACAGTCGAGGCGTTCTTCGACGCCCAAGGTTTCGACCTGCGCCGGCTCGACACGGAGTGGCGTTTCCCGGACCGCGCCACGCTCGAGCGCGTACTCGGCATCGAGTTCGGCCCGCGGGTGGCCGAGCGCGCGGTGCGTGGCACGGCAGGCACCGCCCTCACGGTGCGCTACCGGCTGCACGTGCGCCGCAAGCCCCGGGGACTGGAGATCGCCTGACCGTGCCGTGAACCTGCCGGGGGTCGCGAACCTGCCGGGGCCGCGAACCTACCGGTGGTGGGTGCCCCGGATGCGGAACACCCGGGCCAGTTCGCTGATCCTCTTGGCCTTGGCCAGGCGGGGCAGGTCACTGCCGTCGCGCACACCGCGGCCGTCCTCCCCGAGTGTGTCGATCACGTCGCGGGCCCAGCCGACCTCGTCGGAACTGGGGCTCAGGGCGGCGTTGGCGAACGGTGCCCGGGCCGGGGTCATGCACAGCTTCCCGGTCATTCCCATGGAGGCGGTCAGCTTCGCCTCCCGCTCGAGAACCTCGGGGTCGTCGGTCAGCGACGGTCCGTCGACGGGACCGGGCAGGCGGGCCGCCCGGCTCGACACGACCAGGCGGGAACGCGGGTACGCCATCGCGAGCGGGGAGTCGTCCATTCCGGTGTCGCGGCGGAAGTCGCCGCTGCCGAAAGCCAGCCGGAACGTCCCGTCGGCGCGGGCGATCTCGGGCGTGGCCTCGAGGCCCACCGCCGACTCGATGAGCACGAGGATGCGGGTTCCGGGCGGCAACTGAGCGGCGGTGGCGTCGACCTGCTGGCCGCTTTCGGTCTTGGCGAGCATCACGCCCTGCAGGCCGGGAACCGCGGCGAGCGCGGCGAGATCGTCGGCCCAGTGCACGGTGGTGGCGTCGTTGATCCGCACCCAGGCACGGCCACCGCCGCGCAGCCATTCGACGACGTGACCCCGTGCGGCGGCTTTGCCGGCCGCCGGCACGGCGTCCTCGAGGTCGAGGATCACGGCATCGGCTGCGGACGCGGCAGCCGCCGCGAAGCGCTCCGGGGCGGTGCCCGGAACGAGCAGCCAGGATCGGGCGAGCTCGGGTGCGACGGTGGCGGAGGCGGGGGCATCCAGGTGGGCGGTCACGTCAGGCTCCTCGGGTGAAGGTCTTGTCTCCAGGGTGCCCTCTTGTCGCCGCGTTGGGGAGATTGGGTGCGTTGTGTTCGTCACCCGCCGCTGGGCGGCGCTGTGTCACCGCCGCTTCGCGGCACGCTTGATCTGCAGGATCCGCACACCGCCCGCCAGCGCCATGACGAGGGCTCCCGCGATGGCCGACAGCAGCAGGCTCACCCCCAGCGGCAGGGTGAACTCCCAGGCGAACAGTTCCATGGTGACCGAGTCGAGGTTCTGCAGGATGAACACGAGCAGCAGGATCAGGACCAGAACACCGATGACCAGGCCGGTCCACGTCGATGCCGCGCGGCTGCGGTCGAGGGGAATCTCCGGCGCGGGACGGAGGTCGGAATCGGGCGTGGCCTTCGTCGAGCCCTGCCGGTCGGGCCGATCCCCGCCGGGCAGGTCCGGTACCGGATCGGGCAGATTCGCGGGGCGGTCGGTCATGGATCGATCATCTCGCTCCGGCTGCCGCTGCACACCGTATTCGGCGAGGAAGACCGGCTCCGCCGCCGTAATGGATAATGGGTCATTATGCCCTCCTCTCTTCCCCTGGTTTTCGACGCGCCCAAACGCGGTATGCCGCCGCGTCACCTCGCCGACCTCGACGCCGAGCAGCGCCGGGCGGCCGTGCGTGAACTGGGCCTGCCGGCCTTCCGGGCCGATCAGCTGGCCCGGCACTACTACGGGCGGCTCGAGGCCGATCCGGAGAAGATGACGGATCTGCCGGCGAAGGTGCGCGAGCAGGTGGGGGCGGCGTTCTTCCCCGCGTTGCTGACACCGGTCAAGCACGTGGCGTGCGACGGCGGCGAGACCCGCAAGACGCTGTGGCGCGCCGGGGACGGCACCCTCCTCGAGAGTGTGCTCATGCGCTACCCCGACCGCGCCACCCTGTGCATCTCGAGCCAGGCCGGCTGCGGGATGGCCTGCCCGTTCTGCGCGACCGGCCAGGGCGGCCTGGATCGGAACCTGTCCACCGCCGAGATCGTCGATCAGGTGCGCGCCGCGGCCGCGGCCCTGCGCGACGGTGACGTGGCCGGGGGACCGGGTCGTCTGTCCAACGTGGTGTTCATGGGGATGGGGGAGCCGCTGGCGAACTACAAGCGGGTGGTGGCCGCGGTGCGGCGCATCACCGCCCCGCCGCCGGAGGGACTGGGCCTGTCGCAGCGGTCGGTCACCGTCTCCACCGTCGGTCTGGCGCCGGCGATCCGCCGGCTGGCCGACGAGGGACTGCACGTGACCCTCGCCGTGTCGCTGCACACGCCGGACGACGAACTGCGCGACACGCTGGTGCCGGTCAACAACCGCTGGCCCGTCGCCGAGGTGCTCGACGCCGCGCGCTACTACGCCGACCGGACCGGTCGCCGTGTCTCCGTCGAGTACGCCCTGATCCGCGACGTCAACGACCAGCCGTGGCGGGCGGACATGCTGGGCAAGAAGCTGCACAAGGCGCTCGGCCCGCTGGTGCACGTGAACCTGATCCCGCTCAACCCGACGCCGGGCAGCGAATGGGACGCCAGCCCGAAGCCGGTCGAGCGCGAGTTCGTTCGTCGCGTCCAGGCTCAGGGGGTCTCGTGCACCGTGCGGGACACCCGGGGCCAGGAGATCGCGGCAGCCTGCGGCCAGCTCGCCGCCGAGAACTGAACACGGACTCGCGGCAAGCGAAGGGTCCGCCCGGGACGAACCGGGCGGACCCTTCGGTGTTGCTGTGGGGACGTGCGGCTACCTGCGGCGCCGGCGCTGGACGATGTCGCGCACCAGGATGGCGACGAGCAGCGCGGCGAAACCGATCAGGAACCAGTTCTCGACGTTGCCGTTGTGGTTGCCGATGATCATCGCCAGCAGGAACAGGGCGATGAGCCAGCCCATGAAACGGAACAGGCGGGGCGCCTCGCCACTCCAGCCCCACTCCGCCGACGGCACCTCGGCCGTGTCGACGCCAGTGGTCTTCAACTCGGTACCGGCCACCGCTTGTCCTCCTGGTCGCAAAGATCTTCGCTGTTGGGCCAATCGTGACATACGACCGCCCGTCGTACGAAGTGGGGGCGCGCTCCCGCGCGCCGGGCGGGTGATTCAGCCTCCCCTCAGGGCGGTCGGGAACAATGTCGGCGTGGCCGACTCGCAACCCAGCTCCCGCACCCGTGTCCTGCTGCTCGGCAGCACCGGCTCCATCGGCACCCAGGCACTCGAGGTGATCGCCGCCAACCCCGACCGGTTCGAGGTGGTCGGTCTCGCCGCCGGTGGTGGCAACATCGATCTGCTCGCCGAACAGATCCGCGTCACCGGTGTGACCGAGGTGGCCGTCGCGAACGCACAGGCCGCCGCGCGCCTCGACCTCCCGGGCCTGCAGGTCCGCAGCGGGCCGGAGGCGGTGACGAGGTTGGTGCGCGACGTGGAGGCCGACGTGGTGCTCAACGCCCTCGTCGGATCCCTCGGCCTGGAGCCGACGCTGGCCGCACTGGCGACGGGCGCACGCCTGGCGCTGGCCAACAAGGAGTCGCTCGTCGCGGGCGGCGCACTGGTCACCGCCGCCGCGGCCCCGGGGCAGATCGTGCCGGTGGACTCGGAGCACTCGGCGCTGGCCCAGTGCCTGCGCGGCGGCAGCCCCGACGAGGTGGCCCGGCTCGTGCTGACCGCCTCGGGTGGTCCGTTCCGCGGCTGGACGGCCGAACGGCTCGAGTCGGTCACCCCCGAGCAGGCCGGCGCCCACCCGACCTGGTCGATGGGCCCGATGAACACCCTGAACTCGGCGACCCTGGTGAACAAGGGACTGGAGCTGATCGAGACGCACCTGCTGTTCGGCATCGGTTACGACCGGATCGACGTCACCGTGCACCCGCAGTCGATCGTGCACTCGATGGTCACCTTCACCGACGGTTCCACCCTCGCCCAGGCGTCGCCGCCGTCGATGAAGCTGCCCATCGCGCTCGCGTTGGGCTGGCCGCACCGGATCGCGGACGCGGCGCCGGCCCTCGACTTCGCGACCGCCTCGACCTGGGAGTTCGAGCCGGTGGCGCACGACGTGTTCCCGGCGATCGAGCTGGCACGGGCCGCGGGGGAGGGCGGTGGCTGCCTGACCGCGGTGTACAACGCCGCCAACGAGGTGGCCGCGGAGGCGTTCCTCGCCGGTGCCCTGCCGTTCCCCGGGATCGTGCGCACGGTGGCGGCGGTGCTGTCCGACGCCGACGACTGGTCCGCCGCACCCGCTACCGTGGAAGATGTGCTCGCCGCCGACGGCTGGGCTCGGGACCGAGCCCACGCGCTCGTGAAGTAGGAGGACCGGCCACCGATGATGTTCGTTCTGGGCGTCGTGCTGTTCGCCCTCGGCATCGCCGTATCCATCGCCCTGCACGAGGCCGGACACATGTGGACCGCGCAGCGTCTGGGGATGAAGGTGCGGCGCTACTACATCGGGTTCGGGCCGCGGCTGTTCTCGTTCCGGCGCGGTGAGACCGAGTACGGCCTCAAGGCGATCCCGGCGGGCGGGTTCTGCGACATCGCGGGCATGACTGCGCTCGACGAGCTGGCTCCGGACGAGCACGAGCGCGCCATGTTCAAGCAGAAGGCGTGGAAGCGCGTCGTGGTGATGTCCGGCGGCATCGCGATGAACTTCGTCCTCGGCATGGTGCTGATCTTCGGGCTCGCCGTGGCGTGGGGTCTGCCCCGGCTGGGGGAGACCCCGGCGGAGATCGGCGAGCTCTCGTGCGTCGCACCGACCCAGGCCGGTGAGTCCGGGGGCTACGAGCTCGCGCCGTGCAGCGGGCCGGGTCCGGCCGCCGCTGCCGGCCTCGAAGTCGGGGACGTCGTCGTCTCCGTCGGCGGCACCGAGGTCGCGACGTTCGCGGACCTGGTCGACGTCACCCGCGCCGCGACCGGCACGGTGGATTTCGTCGTCGAGCGCGACGGCCGCACGTTGACGATCCCGGTGCCGGTCCAGTCCGCCCAGCGGTGGGTGCAGGACCCCGAGACGGGCGCGATCACTTCGGAGACCGTCAGCGCCATCGGCGTGGCCGCGCCGCCGTCCGTCACCGAGTACAACGCGGTCACGGCGGTGGGTGGCACGCTGCAGTTCACCGGCGACATGTTCGTCCTCACCGCGCAGGCCCTCGCCGACCTGCCCAGCAAGGTGGGGGCGCTGTGGGAGTCGGTGACGGGCGGCGAACGCGACCCCGACACCCCGATCAGCGTGGTCGGCGCCTCCGTCATCGGTGGGCAGGTCGCCGAGCGTGGCATCTGGCAGATGTTCGTCCTGCTGCTCGCGCAGCTGAACTTCTTCCTGGGCATGTTCAACCTGCTCCCGCTGCTGCCGCTCGACGGCGGCCACATCGCCGTCGTCGCGTACGAGAAGGTCCGCAACTGGATCCGCGGGCTGCGCGGGCTGCCGGTCGGCGGCCCGGTCGACTACACGAAGCTGCTACCCGTCACCTACGTGTTCGTCCTCATCGGCGGCGCGTTCATGCTGTTGACACTCACCGCGGACATCGTCAACCCCATCCAGCTGTTCTGACCCGCATCGCTAGAATTGCCGCGTAGCTACGAAAGAAGGCGAAACGTGACCAGCCCCGTCGGTTTGGGCATGCCCGAAGTCCCCGCCGTCCTCGCGCCCCGGCGCAAGACCCGTCAACTCATGGTCGGCGACGTCGGCGTGGGCAGCGACCACCCGGTGTCGGTGCAATCGATGTGCACCACCAAGACACACGACGTCAACGCGACGCTGCAGCAGATCGCCGAGCTCACCGCGTCCGGCTGCGACATCGTCCGGGTCGCGTGCCCGCGCCAGGAGGACGCCGACGCGCTCGCCACGATCGCGAAGAAGAGCCAGATCCCGGTCATCGCGGACATCCACTTCCAGCCGCGCTACATCTTCGCCGCCATCGACGCCGGCTGCGCCGCGGTGCGCGTCAACCCCGGCAACATCAAGGAGTTCGACGGCCGCGTCAAGGAGGTCGCCAAGGCCGCCGGTGACGCGGGCATCCCGGTCCGTATCGGGGTCAACGCCGGCTCGCTGGATCCGCGCATCCTGAGCAAGTACGGCAAGGCCACGCCCGAGGCGCTCGTCGAATCCGCGTTGTGGGAGGCGAGCCTGTTCGAGGAGCACGGCTTCGGCGACCTCAAGATCTCGGTCAAGCACAACGACCCCGTCGTGATGGTCGAGGCCTACCGTCAGCTCGCCGCGCAGTGCGACTACCCGCTGCATCTGGGGGTAACCGAGGCCGGGCCCGCGTTCCAGGGCACGATCAAGTCGGCCGTCGCGTTCGGTGCGCTGCTCAGCGAGGGCATCGGCGACACCATCCGGGTGTCGCTGTCGGCGCCGCCCGCCGAGGAGATCAAGGTCGGCACCCAGATCCTGCAGTCGCTGAACCTGCGCCCGCGCAAGCTCGAGATCGTCTCCTGCCCGTCGTGCGGCCGCGCCCAGGTCGACGTCTACACCCTCGCCGACGAGGTCACCGCCGGCCTGCAGGGCATGGAGGTGCCGCTGCGGGTCGCGGTCATGGGATGCGTCGTCAACGGCCCCGGGGAGGCACGCGAGGCCGACCTCGGCGTCGCGTCCGGCAACGGCAAGGGCCAGATCTTCGTCAAGGGCAAGGTCGTCAAGACCGTGCCCGAGGCCCAGATCGTCGAGACCCTGATCGAGGAGGCCATGCGCATCGCCGAGGAGATGGAAGGCGACGCCGGCACCGGAAACGCGGTGGTCTCGGTCGGCTGAACCGGTTCGGCGGGCACAGGACTCCCGCGCGGCCCCGGCTTCTGGCAGTCTGATTGCGTATCCGCAGTCGACAGGTGGTGGGACGTGCTCAAGCTTCTGGGAGTCCGGTCTCTCGGTGGCCGTGACACCGCACACGTGTTGCGGGTGCTGGCCCGCGATCCGGTGGCGGCGTGCATGGTGGCCGGCCGGATCGAGGAGTACGGTCTCGATTCCCGCGCAGTCGGCGGCGACATGTGGAGCCGGGGCGGACCCGACGAGTCGCTGTGCTTCTCGGGGGCGAACCTCGTCCCGCTGCTCGGTGATCGCGACGATCTGCACGCCTTCGCGGACCGCGCCGCCCGTGGCCCCCGCCTGTGCTCGTCGCTCGTCGGCCGCGCCGAACTCGCACTGCCGATGTGGGAGGTCCTGCAGCCGGAATGGGGTCCCGCGCGCGAGGTGCGGGCCGAACAACCGCTGCTGGTACTCGACCGGGAACCCCTCGTCGTCCCCGACCCGCTGGTGCGGCGCGTGCGACCGGACGAGATCGACGCCTACATGCCGGCCGCGATCGCCATGTTCCGCGAGGAGGTCGGGGTGGACCCGTGCGCGGGCGACGGCGGATCGGGATACCGCCGCCGGGTCCAGAGCCTGATCGCCACCGGACGCGCATGGGCCCGCTTCGAGCACGGCCGCGTGGTGTTCAAGGCCGAGATCGGCTCCCAGTCCTCGTCGGTGGGGCAGATCCAGGGTGTGTGGGTGGACCCCGGCAGGCGCGACGCCGGCCTCGGCTCGACCGGCACCGCGGCCGTCGCCGCCGCCGTCACCGCCGGTGGCCGGCTGCCGAGCCTGTACGTCAACAGCTTCAATCACCGCGCCCGCGCGGCGTATGCCCGTATCGGCTTCCGGCAGGTCGCGACCTTCTGCACGGTTCTGCTGGACTGAGGGGCCGCTTCGACCGGGTCCGTGTCGCCTCCCCGATCCCGGGTGCCACCGGTCCTACGATGACGGCGATGAGAACTCGATCCACCCGCGCCCCGGTCCCGCCTGTCCGGTTCGTCGCGGCACCGCGCCGGCTCGTGCCGATCCTGGCAGCCGCCGTCGCGCTGGCCGGCGGCGTCGTGGCATGCACTCCGAAACCCGCCGGACCGGAGCCTGCCGCCCAGGAGTTCCTCACCGACTTCGCCGACCGGGACTTCGCCGCGGCCGCTGCCCTGACCGATCGTCCCGAGTCGGCCGAGGAGGCGCTCGCGGCGACGTGGTCGGGGCTGCAGGCGGAAGGGCTCGAGGTGGACACCGACGGGGTGCGGATCGAGGGGGACACCGCGACCGTCACCTACGTCTACGAGTGGGACCTGCCCGGCGAGCGTGTGTGGCGGTACTCCGGGCAGATGAACATGGGCCGCAGCGGCGAGGACTGGGTGGTGCGCTGGACGCGATCGAACCTGCATCCCCAGCTCGGGGACCGGCAGCGGATGCAGCTGCGGACCAATCCCGCCCCGCGTGCCCGCGTCAACGAGCATTCCGGCTCGGACGTGCTCGTCCCGGGCATCGTCTACGGAATCGGTTTCGATGCTGCGCAGGCCGGCGACGTCCGGGCGGCGGCGCGGTCGCTGTCGGCGGCGCTGACCGAGTTCGACCCGTCGCTGACCGCGCAGTCGATCGCCGAGACCGCGACGGCCGCCGACGGCGCCTACTCGGTCGTGCGGCTGCGCGAGGAGGACTACGAACGCGTCGCCGACACCCTCGCGGCGGTGCCCGGCGTCACGATCACCGAGCAGGCCGATCTCGTCGCCACCGACCGCACCTTCGCCCCCGACCTCGTCGGCCAGGTCAAGAAGACCGTCATCGACGAGGTGGACGGCAAGGCCGGGTGGAGCGTCGTCGCGGTCAACCAGAACGGTGTCGACACCGGGGTGCTCACCGAGACCCCACCCGAACCCGCGCCGTCCTTCTCGGTCAGCCTGGACCGTCCCATCCAGGTGGCAGCGCAGGCCGCCGTGGACGCGCGCACCGACCAGGCGATGATGGTGGTGATCGAGGCATCGACCGGCGCGGTCCTCGCCGTCGCGCAGAACAAGGCCGCCGACCGGGACGGCCCCGTCGCGCTGGCCGGGCAGTATCCCCCCGGCTCGACCTTCAAGATCATCACCTCCGGCGCCGCGATCTCCGGAGGTGTCGCCACCCCCGGCACGATGGTGCCCTGCCCGGGCCGGATCACGATCGGCGAACGCAGCGTCCCGAACTACAACGAGTTCTCCGTCGGCACCGTGCCGATGGCGACGGCGTTCGCGCGCTCGTGCAACACCTCGTTCGCCAAGATCGCCTCCGAGCTGGCGCCCGACGCCCTCACCGTGGCGGCGTCCCAGTTCGGCATCGGTCCTGACTACGACATCGTGGGCATGCCCACGTTCTCCGGGTCGGTGCCGCCCGCCGAGGACATGGTCCAGCGCGCCGAGGACGGCTTCGGTCAGGGGCGTGTCGTCGTCAGCCCGTTCGGGATGGCGCTCGCCGCGGCGACCGTCGCGCACGGGAGCACCCCGGTGCCGTACCTGCTGCAGGGACGCGAGACCGTCGTGACCGGGGACCGGCCGCCGGTGACCCCGGAGATGGTCGACGGCCTGCGCGGCATGATGCGCCTGGTGATCACCAGCGGCACCGCCGAACGCATCCGCGACCAGGGCGAGGTGTACGGCAAGACCGGGGAGGCCGAGGTCGAGGGCGGTTCGCATGCCTGGTTCGTCGGCTACCGCGGGGACCTGGCGTTCGCGACGCTCGTCGTGCGCGGCGGCAGTTCCGACAACGCCGTCGCTGTCACGCGCGACATGTTCGCGGCGCTGCCGGAGGGCTACTGACCGGCCGGACGCGGCGCGGGAGAGCCCTCCGGTCGCCGGTCAGGGCAGCAGTCCCAGGCGCCGCGCGGCCACGACGGCCTCGTGCCGGGTGTGGGCGTCGAGCTTGCCCATCGCGCTGCGCAGGTAGCTCTTGACCGTCTCCTGACCGACCGACAGCCGGTCGGCGATCTCGGCGTTGGTGCATCCCAGCGCCACGTGCGCGAGCACGTCGGTCTCGCGTGGCGAGAGCACCACGTCGGTCTGCTGCGGTGCCGGGCCGCCCAGCGCCCCGGCCAGCCGGTCCGACAGGGCCCGCAGCTTGCGCTGCAGACCGGCATCCTCGACGCACTGGGCGAGGCCGCGCAGTTCCGCATGCACGTCCCGGATCTGGGCGGCCGCGACCGGGCTCTCGGCCGGGCGGTCGAGGGAGCCGAGCATCGCCAGCCGCCGGTCCACCTCGTCCCGGACGGCGATCTCGCTGCTGAGCCGTCGCGCCGCCTGCACGAAGGCTCCCACCGCGCGGTCGCCGATCGGTGAGCACTCCCGGATCGCGCCGTAGAGCACGGCACGCGCCGCGCCGCTCACCATCACCGGCACCGCGAGGATCGAGCGCAGCCCCTCGCCGAGGACCGGCCGATCGAAGTGGTGGGTGATCGACGACGACCGGCCGTAGTCCGGCACCGTCGCCGGCCGGGCCCGGTCCACCACGAGCCCGCCCAGACCGGCCCGCGGCGGCACCACGACTCCCTCGAGGCCGTTGGTGCGGGTGCCGAAGAACTCGGTCAGATGCAGGTTCCCGTCGCGGACCTCCCCGGCGAACACCACGGGAATCAGGGCCTCCGCCGCGGTACGACGGAGTTCCCCGCGCAGTGCGTCGCTGTCGCGGGGACGAAGGAGAGGCGAGGTGCCGGCCGGCGGCATCGGTCACCCCTTTCCGGGGGTATCGGGACGGACGTGTGACTTGGATCATAAAGGAATCGATCCTCGGGACGTTCACCCCGGGGTGCTTCACGAGAGGACGGATTCGATGACCACCGAGACCACCGCGCGTGCGCATTCCGAGCAGGAGGCACGGGTGCGGGAACTGCTGGAACGCTACGACACCGTCGACGCGTGTGCCGCAGAGCTGTTGTGCGACGGACATCCCGCGGACGCCGTCGCGTTCACAGTGGTCGAGGCGGATCTGACCGCGACCGACCTGACCTTCGGTGAGCTGCGTGCGCAGTCGACCCGGTTCGCCGCCGCCCTCGCCGATCTCGGCGTCGAGCCGGGCGACCATGTCGCCACCCTGATGGGCAAGTCCGCGGATCTGGTGGTGGCGCTGCTCGGCATCTGGCGTCGCGGTGCCGTGCACGTGCCGTTGTTCACCGCGTTCGCACCCCCGGCGATCGGTTTCCGACTCCAGGCCAGCGGTGCGAAGGTCGTCGTCGCCGACGCGGACCAGGTCGGCAAGCTCGCGCCGGGCGAGGACATCCCCGCCGACGCGCCGTGGCAGATCGTCGTCGCGGGTCCCGCCGAGGCCGCTGCCGCCGGCATCGGGGTGGGCTTCGCCGACCTGGTGGCCTCACACGATGTGGACGACCCGCGCGGTGCCGCGGTTGCCGTCGGTGGGCACGGCGGGCTCGTGCAGCTGTTCACCTCCGGCACGACCGGCACCCCGAAGGGTGTGCCGGTGCCGGTGCGGGCGCTCGCGTCGTTCCACGCCTACCTGGACTTCGGCCTGGACGTGCGTGAGGACGACGTGTTCTGGAACGCCGCCGATCCCGGCTGGGCCTACGGGCTCTACTACGCGCTGCTCGCGCCGCTGGCCGCCGGGGTGCGCAGCCTGCTGCTGCACGCCGGGTTCTCCGCCTCCCTCACCTGGCAGGTGATGGAGAAGTTCGGGGTCACCAACTTCGCGGCCGCGCCCACCGTCTACCGCAGCCTGCGGGCGGACTCGGCGCCGGTGCCGGAGTCTATCTCGCTGCGGCGCGCCTCGTCCGCCGGCGAGCCGCTCACCCCGGACGTCGTGGCGTGGTCCGAGCAGACCCTCGGCGTGATCGTGCGCGACCACTACGGCCAGACCGAGCACGGCATGTTCGTCGTCAACGCGTGGGCCGACGGGCTGCGCGAGCAGGTGCGGCCGGGGTCGATGGGCAAGCCCCTGCCCGGCTGGTCCTGCGCCGTGCTCTCCGACGACTCCGACGAGATCGCCGCCCCCGGCGTGCCCGGACGGGTGGCGATCGACACCCACGCCAGCCCCCTGCTGTGGTTCACGGGGTACGTGGACGCCCCGGAGAAGACCGCGCAGCGGTTCACCGAGGACGGCCGCTGGTACCTCACCGGCGACGCCGGTCAGGTCGACGAGGACGGGTTCTTCTACTTCTCCGCCCGCGACGACGACGTGATCATCATGGCGGGTTACCGGATCGGCCCGTTCGACGTCGAGAGCGTGCTGGTGATGCACGAGCATGTGGTCGAGGCCGCCGTCGTCGGTATGCCCGATCAGTTGCGCGGCGAGGTGCTCGAAGCGTTCGTGGTGCTGCGCGACGGAGTGGAGGGCACCGACGAGCTCGAGGCGGAGCTGCAGCAGCTGGTCAAGCGCAAGTTCGCGGCGCACGCCTACCCGCGGACCGTGCACTTCGTGCCGCAGCTGCCGAAGACGCCGAGCGGCAAGATCCAGCGCTACATCCTGCGCCAGGGCTGAGCCGCCCGCGGGGGGCGGCGCGGCCGACGCCGCGTCGCCCCTCGCCGGCCGGGGCTTATCCTGGTGACCATGCCTGTTCGCACCGCACTCGTCCCCGGAACCGTCTCACCCGTCCGCGCCGTCCCCAACGGGATCGCGCGACCGGAGTACGCGTGGAAGCCGACGGCGAACGAAGGGCACGAGCCGTGGGTGCAGACCCCCGAGACCATCGAGAAGATGCGGGTCGCCGGCCGTATCGCCGCCCAGGCGCTGGCCGAGGCGGGCCGGGCCGTCGCGCCGGGCGTGACCACCGACGAACTGGACCGGATCGCGCACGAGTACATGTGCGACCACGGCGCGTATCCGTCGACGCTGGGGTACAAGGGCTTCACCAAGTCGTGCTGCACGTCGCTGAACGAGGTGATCTGCCACGGCATCCCGGATTCGACGGTGCTCGAGGACGGCGACATCGTCAACATCGACGTCACCGCCTACATCGGGGGAGTGCACGGCGACACCAATGCCACGTTCCTGGCGGGCGAGGTCTCCGAGGAGCACCGCCTGCTCGTGGAGCGGACCCGCGAGGCGACGATGCGGGCGATCAAGGCGGTCAAGCCGGGCCGGGCGCTCAACGTCGTCGGCCGGGTCATCGAGTCCTACGCGAACCGGTTCGGATACGGGGTGGTGCGTGACTTCACCGGCCACGGCATCGGCGAGACGTTCCACAACGGGCTGGTGATCCTGCACTACGACCAGCCGTCCGTCGACACCGTGCTCGAGCCGGGCATGGTGTTCACGATCGAGCCGATGATCAACCTCGGCACCGTCGACTACGAGATCTGGGACGACGGCTGGACCGTGGTCACCAAGGACCGCAAGTGGACCGCCCAGTTCGAGCACACCATCGTGGTCACCGACACCGGAGCGGACATCCTCACGCTGCCGTGACGCAGCCGGGTGCCGGACGCATCGCCTTGTCGCGTACCGTGCTTCGGCATGGAACCGACTGACGTGGCGATCCCGGCCGGCACCTTCACCGTGCGCATCGACGGCCCCGAGAGCCGGCATGCGGTGCTGTTGCTGCCCGGCGCCGGGGAATCCGCCGACGTCTACGACGCGGTGTGTGAGCGGCTGCACCGTTCGGATCTGCGTACGTTCGTCCCGGAGACCATCGAGGGTCTCGACGTCGCGGGCGTGCACGCACTGCTCGACGCCCTGCAGTTGCGGTGGGTACACCTCGTCGGCAGCGGGGCGGGAGCGGAGCTGGCGTGGGCGGCCGCCTCGGGCCGGTTCGGGCGGTTCGCCAGCCTGGTGGTCGCCGACCGGGGCCACCCGGCGGTCCCGGACGTCGAGGGCGTCGTGCGGGACGCGAACGCCGCCCCCGCCGAGGTGCCCACCACCGTGGTCGTGGGCAGCGCTGCCCGCCGCCCGGAGGCCGACGCCTCGATGCGGTACGTCCTGTCGGAGTTCCGCGTCGTCGAACTGAGCGGAGTGGACAACATCCCCGCCGAGGCGCCCGCGGAACTGGCCGGCGCGATCGCCCTGCGCACCGGCAGCTGGTAGGCGGCTTCGCCGCCGGTGTGTCCTTCGGGCGGTGGGAGCCGCCCGAAGGACACCCCGGTCACAACCCGAGGAGAGCGTTCTCGACCAGTTCCGGCAGGGCCGGATGGATCCAGTACTGGCCGGTGGCCGTCTCCCGGGCGGTGAGACCGAAGCTCATCGCCTGGATCAGGGGCTGGATCACCGACGACGCCTGGGCGCCCAGGATGTGCGCGCCGAGCAGCTTGCCCGTGGTGCGATCGGCGATCACCTTGCAGAAGCCCTCGGTGTCCTCCATCGCCCAGCCGTACGCGACGTCGCCGTAGTACTGGATCTTCACCGCGACGTCGTAGCCCTGGGCGCGGGCCTGTTCCTCGGTCAACCCGACCGTCGCGACCTGCGGGTCGGTGAAGACCGCGGACGGCACGAACCGATGGTCCGAGCGGCGCAGGACCGAGAGGTCCTCGCCCCACGCGTCGTGGAGCAGATTGTGCTGTACGACGCGGGCCTCGTGATTGGCGACGTGCTTGAGCTGGTGCGGCGACGAGACGTCGCCGAGCGCGAATACCCCGCGCGCGGTGGTGCGCTGGAACTCGTCGACGACGATCCGGCCGTCGTCGTGCAGCGCGATGCCGCCCGCGGCGGCGTCGAGTGCGTCCCCGTTGGGTGTGCGGCCGACGGCGACGAGCAGCGCGTCGCCGCTGACGATGGTGCCGTCGGCCAGTTCCACCTCGACGCCGTCACCGACGGGTCGGAACGCCGTCGCGGGGTTGGACAGGTGCACGTCCCACCGGTCGGTGGCCAGGCCGGTGAAGTGCTCGGCCAGATCGTGGTCGAGGTGCCGCAGCAACTGGCCGGTACGGGCGAGCACCGACACCCGGGTGCCGAGAGCGGAGAAGACGTGCGCGAACTCCATCGCGATGAACCCGGAGCCGAGGATCACCAGCGATTCCGGCAGTTTCGGCAGCCGCATGATGTCGTCGTTGGTGTAGTAGCGGACCCCGCCGTCGAGCACCTCCTGCGGGATCACCGGACGCGCGCCCGCTGCGACGACGACCTGGTCGGCGGTGATGATCTCGCCCGTACCGGTGTCGAGGGTGCGCTCGCCCACGAACCGGGCGTGCCCGCGGTGGACGGTGACATTCGCGCAGTCCTCGGTGCGGTAGCGGTCTCCGCCGGCCGCGATCGGGTCGATCCGGCCGAACACCCGGTCGACGATGTCGCTCCACCGAACCCCGTCGAGCGTCGCGTCGACGCCGTACTTCGCGGCCTTGCGCACGGTCTGCGCGACCTCCGCCGCATAGACGTACATCTTGGTGGGGATGCAGCCGACGTTGAGACAGGTACCACCGAAGGTGCCCTGCTCGAGGATCGCCACCTTCCGGCCGTCGAATCGCTCGTCGATGATCGAGTTTCCGGATCCGGTGCCGATGATGGCCAGGTCGTAGTGACTCACTGTTCTCCCGTTGTCAGGTTCGCGTGGACGATCACAGGGATCTGCTGTGACCGTCCAACCAGTCCAGCCACAGATCCAATTCCCGGAATGCCACATCGAGCACGTCGGGTGTGGAGAGGAACACATCGTGGCGGGCCCCGGTGATCGGAACGATCGTCGTGCGATCGCCCAGGCATCCGGCCCACCGGGCGATCTGCTTGACGTCGAGGACCGCGTCGGCGGTGTCCACCGTGGGGTCGTACGCGGGGGCCCAGCGGGTGTCCTTCGACCGCAGGATCAGCGACGGGACGCCGACATCGAGGCCGCGGTGCAGTTTCGCGTGGCCGCGCCGGACCGCACGGAGCCAGCCGAACGTGACGGGAAACCCGGCCAGCGGCTTCCAGTCCAGGTCGTACTCCCAGTGGCCGTTGGCGTCCTTGTGCAGGCTCATCCCGTAGGTGTCCAGGCTCTGCCCCGGGATGACGGCGCGGCTGCGGACCCGCCCGACGGCATCGACCGCGACGGTACCGAGGCCGCGCAGGATCGACGGTCCCTGCAGGTCGAACCACGGGCTGTTGAGGATCAGGCCGTGGATCCCGGCGCCGCCCGTGCCGCCGGGCCGGCGGTTCAACCGATCGAGCCACAACGGCAGGACCAGCCCGCCCGTGGAATGCGCCACGAGCAGGATGCCGCCGTCGACCTCACCGCGGACGATCCGCAGTGCCTCCTCGAGTTCGGCGTCGTAGTAGGTCAGATCGGTGACGAAGTGCGGTGTCTGTCCGGGTTGCCGCGAGCGCCCGCACTTGCGCAGGTCCAGGGCGAAGAACCGGTAACCCTGGGCGGCGAAGTGCTCGGCGAGGTGCTGCTGGAAGAAGTAGTCGGTGAAGCCGTGCACGTAGATCACCGCACGGTCCGGCGCGGACTCGCCGCCGGGGTAGACGGAGGGCTGGTAGCGGACGAGGGTGGCGACGGCCTCGCCCTCACCGTCCGGATCGGGGCCGAGAGGCAGCGTGAGCTGCTCGTATCCGTCACCGAGGATGTCGGGCTGCCAAGTAGTCACGATCACACTGTATTGGTCGGTACGCGGACCTGTCGTCGGGGCACAATTGGGTGAAGACAAACGCCGGACAACGCGCGGGTAACCTGTTCGTCGCAGTCGGCGCGGCCGCGACGTCGCCGGGATCCGTGAGTTCAGCGAGACCCGGCGGCCGAGCACGGACGTGCACGGGACACTCATGCGGCGCAGTGCGGAACGCAGCGGCGCGTGCGAACAGACAAGGAAGTCGATCCTCCAGTGTCAGAGAACGTGGTAGAGGCCAAGACCGATGTAGTGCTCGTGGGTGCGGGCATCATGAGCGCGACACTCGGCGCCATCCTGCGCCGGCTGCAGCCCGACTGGTCCATCACCGCTTTCGAGCGGCTCGACGCCGCAGCGGCCGAGAGCAGCGACCCCTGGAACAACGCGGGCACCGGCCACTCGGCGCTGTGCGAGCTGAACTACACGCCTGCCAAGCCGGGCGGTGGCGTGGACATCACCAAGGCGATCAACGTCAACGAGCAGTTCCAGGTCTCGCGCCAGTTCTGGGCGTTCGCGGTGGACAACGGCATCCTCACCGATCCCAAGAACTTCATCAATCCCGTTCCGCACGTCAGCTTCGTCCACGGCGCCGACAACGTGAAGTACCTGCGTGCCCGCTACGACGCGCTGGCCGGGCACCCGCTGTTCGCGGGGATGGAGTACTCGGAGAGCCCCGAGTACTTCTCCGAACGGCTGCCGCTGATGGCGCAGGGCCGTGACTTCTCCGAGCCCATCGCACTGAACTGGACCCAGGACGGCACCGACGTCGATTTCGGCGCCCTCACCAAGCAGCTGCTGAACAACGTCGCCGCCTCCGGTGGCACCGTGCACTTCGGCCACGACGTGACCGATCTGGACAAGCAGTCCGACGGCAGCTGGATCGTCAAGGTCCGCAACCGTCGCACCGGCCAGGCCCGCAAGGTGCACGCCCGGTTCGTGTTCGTCGGTGCCGGCGGCGGCGCGCTGCACCTGCTGCAGAAGTCGGGCATCGCGGAGGCCAAGGGGTTCGGCGGCTTCCCCGTCTCCGGCCAGTTCCTGCGCTGCACCAACCCGGAGCTGATCGCCATGCACAGCGCCAAGGTGTACGGCAAGGCGGCCGTGGGTGCGCCGCCGATGTCGGTCCCGCACCTCGACACCCGCGTGATCGGCGGCAAGCAGGGCCTGCTGTTCGGCCCCTACGCCGGCTGGTCCCCGAAGTTCCTCAAGAACGGCAAGTTCACCGACCTGCCCGGGTCGGTCAAGCCGAACAACCTGCTGTCGATGATCGGCGTGGGCCTCACCGAGATGGGACTGACCAAGTACCTGATCGGTGAGCTGATGCAGTCGCCGCGCGACCGTATCGGCACCCTGGGCGAGTTCGTGCCGCAGGCCCGCATGGCGGACTGGGAGCTCATCACCGCCGGCCAGCGGGTGCAGGTCATCCGCCGTAAGGGCGCGGGCGGAGTGCTCGAGTTCGGCACCGCCGTGGTCAATGCCGGCGACGGCACGATCGCCGGCCTGCTCGGCGCGTCGCCGGGGGCCTCGACCGCCGTTCCGGCGATGCTCGACGTGCTCGAGCGGTGCTTCCCCGACCGGTGGACGGCATGGCAGGACACTCTGCGGGAGATGGTGCCGTCCCTCGGAGTCAAGCTCTCGGACGACACCGCACTGTTCGACAAGGTGTGGCGCTGGGGTACCAAGTCCCTGCAGCTCGATGTCGCCTCCCCGGTCGACGCCACCGCCCCGGCGGAGCCGGCGACGGTCTGACCGTCCTGTCCTGGAGACGGCCCGCGCGGGATCCGGTCGGGTCCCGCGCGGGCCGTCTCGTCCGCCGGAACGTCCTGGCGTCCCCGCCCGGCGGTCTACGCTCGTTCCGGCGTGGCGTGGGCCTTCGCTGTGAGCACCGGCGCGGGAGCACTGCCGGTCGCGCCTGCCCGCCTACAAGGTCCCGCGACGGGTGGTGGTGGACGACCTGCCACGCTTCCTGATCGGGAAAGTGCTGCGCCGGCAGGTCCGCGCTTCTCTCCTCCCCGGCTGATCCTTCCGGAGCCGCGTGGGCCGCGACTGCGGCGTCCCTCACGAAGTTCGTACGGCGGATGGCGCCGCAAACCACCCTGCCCGTAGTGTTTGTGCGTTCCACGCAGCGTGATGCGCGTTGCAGACAGTGCCGAAAGATGGGAAGTGCCGGTGTCCAGTGCTGCCGATGACGAGACCAACTACCTGGTCGGGCTCAATCTGCGGGGCCGGCGAGTGGTGGTGGTCGGCGGCGGTACCGTCGCACAGCGGCGGCTCGGCCTGCTCGTTGCCGCCGGGGCGCACGTGCACGTGATCACCCGGGCCGCGACACCCGCCGTCGAGGGCATGGCGACCGCCGGGCAGATCACCCTGGAACTGCGCGACTACCGCGCCGGGGATCTCGACGGCGCCTGGTATGCCATCGCCTGCACGGACGAACCGGACACGAATGCCGAGATCGTCGCGGAGGCAGAACGCGACCGCGTCTTCTGCGTCCGGGCCGACAACGCCCGTCGCGGCACCGCGGTGACCCCGGCCACCGCCCACTACGACGGGATGACCGTCGGTGTGCTGGCCGGCGGCGACCACCGTCGCTCCGCGGCCGTGCGCACCGCGATCCGCGAGGCCCTGCAGTCCGGCGCCGTCGTCGCAGACGCCGAACCCGCCCGTCCCGGGGTCGCGCTGGTCGGCGGTGGGCCGGGTGATCCCGACCTGATCACCGTCCGCGGGCGGCGCCTGCTGGCTCGGGCCGACGTCGTCGTCGCCGACCGGCTGGCCCCGCCGGAGCTGCTCGCCGAGCTCGGCCCGCACGTCGAGGTGATCGACGCCGCCAAGATTCCTTACGGCCGGGCGATGGCGCAGGAGGCCATCAACCAGGCCCTGATCGACGGCGCGAAGGCCGGGAAGTTCGTCGTCCGGCTCAAGGGCGGCGACCCGTACGTGTTCGGTCGCGGCTACGAGGAACTCGAGGCATGCGTTGCCGCCGGGGTGCCCGTGACGGTCGTGCCCGGCATCACCAGCGCCATCTCGGTGCCCTCCGCGGCCGGGATCCCGGTCACCCACCGCGGGGTCACCCACGAGTTCGTCGTGGTGAGCGGGCACGTGGCCCCGGACCACCCGGATTCGCTCACCGATTGGGGTGCGCTCGCGCGCCTGCGCGGCACGCTGGTGCTGCTGATGGCGGTCGAACGGATCGAGCAGTTCGCCGCCGCCCTGCTCGAGGGGGGCCGCCCCGCGCAGACGCCGGTCACCGTGATCCAGGAGGGCACGCTGCGCACCCAGCGGGTGCTGCGGGCCGATCTGGAGACCGTCGCCGCCCGGGTCCGGGAGGAACAGATCCGCCCGCCGGCCATCGTCGTCATCGGGCCGGTGGCCGCGTTCGACGCCGGGCCGGTGGCCGAGGTCGCCTCGGACGCTCGGTAACGTTGATCCACATGGCCGAAACCTCCTCGCCCGTGAGCTACCCCGTCACCACACGTGCGTTGGGTCTGGCGATCGTCGTCCTCAGCGGCCTGCAGCTGATGGTCGTGCTCGACGGCACGGTCGCCAATCTCGCGCTGGCTCCGTTGCAGGAGGATCTCGGCCTGAGCGACGCGGGCCGCAACTGGGTGCTCACGTCGTACGCGCTGAGCTACGGCGGTCTCATGCTGCTCGGCGGACGTCTCGGCGACGCCTTCGGTCGCAAACGCATGTTCATCGCCGGCGTCGGGCTGTTCACGGTCGCCTCGCTGCTGTGCGGGCTCGCCGTCAACGAGGGCACCCTGGTCGCGGCCCGCGCGCTGCAGGGCGTCGGCGCCGCTGTGGCCTCGCCCACGGCCCTGGCGCTGGTCGCGACCACTTTCGCGCCCGGACCGGCCCGCAACCAGGCGATCGCCATCTTCGCGGCCATGACCGGCGTCGGCTCGATCGCCGGGCTGATCATCGGCGGCGCACTGACCGAGGTGTCCTGGCGCTGGATCTTCCTGATCAACGTGCCGATCGGGATCCTGATCGTGACCCTGGCCGTGATCGCGCTCCGCGAGACCGCCGCCGAGCGGCTGCCGCTCGACGTACCGGGCGCAGTGCTCGCCACGCTCGGCTGTACCGGTCTCGTCTTCGGGCTCACCGAGGGCCCGGAGATGGGGTGGAGCAGCCCGGCGGTGGTCGGCGCGCTGCTCGCCGGTACTGCGCTGCTCGCGGTGTTCCTCGTCGTGGAGCGCCGCGCCGAGAACCCGCTGCTGCCGTTCGTGCTGTTCCGCAATCCCGACCGGGTCGCGACGTTCGTGTCGATCTTCTTCGCCGGTGCCGTCATGTTCAGCCTCGCCGCGTTCGTCGCCCTGTTCGTGCAGGACATCCTCGGGTACTCGCCGCTGCAGGCCGGTCTGGCGTTCGTGCCCTTCGCCTTCGGGCTGGGCGCCGCCGCTGCCGTCGCGTCGAAGCTCGCGGTCCGGGTGCGGCCCCGGTGGCTCGTCGTCACCGGAGCCCTGATCATGGCGGTCAGCCTGCTGTACGGGTCGACCATGTCGCACACCGTCGCGTACGTGCCGACGCTGTTCGTCCTGGTGCTCGTCGTCGGTTTCGGCGTGGGCCTGGCCGTGGTCCCGCTGCCGCTGTGTGCGATCGCCGGCGTCGGCTCGCACGAGATCGGCCCGCTCGCCGCGATCGCCCAGGTGGCGCAGACGCTCGGCGGCCCGATCGGTCTCGCCGTGATCGGCGCGATGGCCACCTCCCGGACCCTGTCCCTGGGGGGCACGTCCGGCGCCGTCGCCGACATGGACCCCGCACAGCTCTACGCGCTGGGGGAGGGCTACCTGTTCGCTCTCGTCGGTTGCGCGGTGTGCGCCGTGATCGCGGGGGCTGCGGCGCTGTTCATCCGCTTCACCCCGGAGCAGGTCGCGCAGGCCCAGGAAGCGGAGAAGGCGGCGCAGGGTACATAGACCTCCGCCGGCGAAGGCACAGGGTACATAGACCTCCGCCGGCGAAGGCACAGGGTACATAGACCTCCGCCGGCGAAGGCACAGGGTACATATACCTCCGCCGATGAAGGCACACGGTACCCAGACCTCCGCCCCCGTGGTCGCCGGGGTGTGACCGCCATGCGCTTCGGGTAGCCGGAGCACATGCTGTCCGCCCTCACCGATCGGGTCCGATACTCGGCGTCGTGGACGGTACGCGCGGTCCGCGAACGAGGCCACGAGCGCCATATCGCCACCCAGGCCGCCAAGGCGTCCGTGGCTGCGATGACGGCCTGGCTCGTCGCCGCCGAGTGGCTCGCGCTGCCGCAGGCCTATCTCGCGCCGTACGTCGCGGTGTTCCTCGTCGAGACGACGGTGTTCCGCTCGGTCCGGCAGGCGCTCGTGCAGATGGCGATCGTCCTGTCCGGGGTACTGCTCGCCGCGGCGGCGATCGCGCTCGTGCCCGGGACGACGCTGTCGATCGGTGCAGCCGTGCTCGTCGGCTGGTTCGTCGGCCGGTGGCGGGTGTTCGGCACCAACGGGATCTGGGTGGCGATCACCGCTCTGTTCGTCATCGCGACGGGCGTCGCGGGCGATCCGGTGATGCTGGGAGATCGGTTGATCGAGACCGCCATCGGCGCGGTCTGCGGACTCGTGGTGACCGCGGTGCTGTTCCCGCCCCTCTACCCGGTCGGAGACGAAGTCGAGGCACTCACCCGGGAGACCCGGTCCCTGCTGGGCGACATGGCCGCCGGGACGGGCGACGACGCGGGTCCCGGCCCCGGGGGCTGGGCGCGTCGGGCGGAGGAGATCGACCGGATGATGGAACGCGCGGCGGAATCGTCGCAGTGGGCACGCGAGAGCGCACGGCTCAACCCGCGCCCGATCGCGGACCGGGTCCGGGATCAGGCCACGGCCTCCCAGGACGTCCTGGGCCGGCTGTGGTATGCCGTGCCGGCGCTGCGCGAACTCGCACGCGTCGCCGAGTCGGCGTCGGACGGTGTTCTCACCGAGGCGGACGACGCGTCGCGCTGCACGGTGCCCGCCCTCCTGACGGCCCTCGCCGAGCTCGTGGACCGGATCGGGGACGCCGGCGACGACCCCGTCCGATTCGACGAGGCCCGCGACCGGTGCGCCCATCGGCTGGCCGAACTGCAGCGCTCGGCGGCCGGGTCCGGCGATCCGCACGTGGCGGCCGTGCTCGGAAGCTTCTGGCACCCGGCGCACCGGTTCCTCACCGCCGTGCAGGACACCGGGCGCACACCGCAGTCAGGTCAGGATCACCAGTTCGGTGGCTGACGCCGTCTCCACCCGCAGACCCGCGCGGGCCGCGACCCGGGCGACACCGTCGACGTCCGCCGGCTCCGCGCGGGTCAGCACGAGCGCACGTGCCAGCAGGCCCTTGTGGTGCTTGTTGAAGTGGCTGACCACCTTGCGGCTGCCGTCTCGCTGCTCGGTGAGCACGGTTGCCGTGACCGCACCGGGAACAGGTCCGAGCTGCTGATACACCCCCGACCGCAGATCCACCACGAGTTCCGCGGCGGCCTCCGCGGACAGTGCGTCGCTCAGTTCCGGGCGCCACCACGACGCGAGGGTGCCGAACCCGGGCAGCTTCGATCCGCCCGACAGGCGGTATGCCGGGACGGGATCGCCCGCACGGACCGCGCCGAACAGCGCCGACCCGATCGCGAGCCGCCGGTAGGCCTTCTCTCGCTGCGCCCTGGTGAATGCGGCGGCGTCGAGGGCGTCGAACAGCACCCCCGTGTATCGCGCGAGCGCCGGCCGCGTGGGTGAGACCCACAGCTTGGCGTTGCGCTCGATCTCGTCCGCCTGCGTGGGCCCCAGGCCGAGCGCCACGGTCGACGCCTCGTGGTCCGCGGCCAGGTCGACGAGCGCCTGCACGAGCGCCTCGCGGGTCGCGGTCAGCTGCGGCATCGACAGTTCGCCCAGGTCGAGGGGCGCACCGTCGCCGCCGTCGGACTTGGTTTCGGAAGGAGGCAGAAGCACCAGCACAAGCGGTAACCGTACCGAGGCCGGTCCGGGGGCGGCAGGTAGGCTGCTTTCCCGTGATCACCCGCATGTCGCACCTGTTTCTCCGCACCCTCCGCGACGATCCGGCCGACGCCGAGGTCGCCAGCCACAAACTGCTCGTGCGCGCCGGCTACGTCCGCCGCATCGCTCCGGGGGTGTACTCGTGGCTGCCGCTGGGTCTGCGGGTGCTGCGGCAGGTCGAGCGCGTCGTGCGCGAGGAGATGAACGCCATCGGCGCGCAGGAGATCTCGCTGCCGGCGCTGCTGCCGCGCGATCCCTACGAGACCACGAATCGGTGGACCGAGTACGGCGACGGGTTGTTCCGGCTGCACGACCGCAAGGGCGCCGACTATCTGCTCGGTCCCACCCACGAGGAGATGTTCGCGCTCACCGTCAAGGGCGAGTACAACTCCTACAAGGATTTTCCGGTCACGCTGTACCAGATCCAGACCAAGTACCGGGACGAGGAGCGGCCGCGTGCCGGGATCCTCCGCGGCCGCGAGTTCGTGATGAAGGACTCCTACAGTTTCGATCTCACGGACGAGGGCCTGGCCGAGTCCTACCGAGCCCACCGGGACGCCTACGAGCGGATCTTCGCGCGTCTCGGGGTGAAGTACGTGATCGTCTCCGCGACCTCGGGCGCGATGGGCGGCAGCGCGTCGGAGGAATTCCTCGCCGAGAGCGAGGTCGGTGAGGACACGTACGTGCGCTGCCTCGAGTCGGGCTACGCCGCGAACGTCGAGGCGGTGCGCACGCTGGCTCCCGAGCCGGTCGCGTTCGACGGGCTGCCCGAGCCGGTGGTGCACGACACCCCCGACACCCCGACCATCGAGACTCTCGTCGAGTGGGCCGCCGGTGCGCTCGACCGTCCGGTGACCGCTGCCGACACCCTGAAGAACATCCTCGTCAAGACGCGGCGACCCGGCGGGGAGTGGGAACTGCTCGGTATCGGCATCCCCGGCGACCGGGAGGTCGACGACAAGCGGCTCGGGGCGGCGCTCGAGCCGGCCGAGTACGAACTGCTCACGGACGCCGACTTCGCGGCCCACCCGTTCCTCGTCAAGGGATACATCGGTCCGAAGGCCCTGCTGGATAACGGGGTTCGCTACCTCGTCGATCCGCGGGTCGCGGACGGCACGTCGTGGATCACCGGCGCGGACGAGCCCGGCAGGCACGTCGTCGGACTCGTCGCGGGCCGGGACTTCGTCCCGGACGGCACGATCGAGGCCGCCGAGGTGCGCGACGGTGATCCGTCGCCCGACGGTGCCGGACCGCTCGTGTCGGCGCGTGGCATCGAGATCGGGCACGTCTTCCAGCTCGGCCGCAAGTACACCGACGCCTTCGCCGTCGACGTGCTCGGTGAGAACGGCAAGCCGGTGCGCCCGACCATGGGCTCCTACGGTGTCGGCGTCTCGCGGCTCGTCGCGGTGATCGCCGAGCAGCAGCACGACGACAAGGGCCTGCGTTGGCCGTCCGAGGTCGCTCCCTTCGGCGTGCACCTGGTGATCGCCAACAAGGACGAGGCGGCCCGGGAGGGCGCCGAGAACCTGGCGGCCGAACTCGACAAGGCCGGCGTCGAGGTCCTGCTCGACGATCGCAAGGCCTCGCCCGGGGTGAAGTTCAAGGACTCCGAACTGCTCGGCGTGCCACTGGTGGTCGTCGTCGGGCGGGGTTGGGCGGACGGCAAGGTGGAGCTGCGCGACCGGTTCGGCGGCGAGTCCCGCGAGGTACCGGCCGACGAGGCGCTGCAGGAGATCCTCGGTCGCTGAGACGCGTCCCGCCGTCGGCCCCCACAATCGGTGTCATGACCGACCACGACACCGCCGACGACTGGGCCGCCACGGACAGCTACCTCGCCGAGCTCCTCGTCGGCGACGACCCCGCCCTGACCGCGACGCTCGAGGCCAACGCCGCGGCCGGGTTGCCGCCGATCGACGTGGCTCCGGTGCAGGGCAAGTTGCTGCACCTGCTGGTCCGG
Organism: Rhodococcus sp. GXMU-t2271; assembly: GCF_041414735.1. Lineage (NCBI taxonomy): Bacteria > Bacillati > Actinomycetota > Actinomycetes > Mycobacteriales > Nocardiaceae > Rhodococcus > Rhodococcus sp. GXMU-t2271. Next base: position 89,401 of record NZ_JAUIZP010000027.1, on the reverse strand, counting down.
ATCCGTGGTGCGCGGAGCATCCTCGAGATCGGCACGCTCGGCGGATACTCGACCATCTGGCTGGCGCGGGCCGTCGGCGACGACGGACGCGTGGTCACCCTCGAGTACGAACCGCGGCACGCCGAGGTCGCCCGCGCCAACCTCGAACGCGCCGGGGTGGGGGAGCGCGTCGACGTCCGGGTCGGCGCCGCCCTCGACCTCCTGCCGTCCCTCACGGACGAGACCCCGTTCGACCTGGTCTTCGTCGACGCCGACAAGGAGAACAATCCGCACTACGTGCGGTGGGCGCTGCGGCTCGGCCGGCCCGGGACCGTGATCGTCGTCGACAACGTCATCCGGGGCGGGTCGGTGACCAATGCCGACCTCGACGACGAGCGCGTGCGCGGCGCCCGGGAGGTGCTCGAACTCATGAGGGCGGAGCCCCGCCTCGACGCGACCGCGCTGCAGACCGTCGGCGCCAAGGGGTGGGACGGCTTCGCGCTCGCCGTGATGACCGGCTGACCTGCCGCGCAGGGCGGCTCAGGGTTGCCCGGGCAGCGCGACGGACGGCGGGGCGATCCCGAGGTTGGCGCGCCAGCGTGCCGCCCGCATCGCCGACTCGGTGAGCGCCTCGATCGCCGCGCCGCGGGTGTGTTCGCTGCGTGCCCGCTCGACGACGGAACGCCACGCCACTGCGACATCGGTCTCGATCTGTACCGCCAGCTGTGCCGCCGAGACCGGATCGGTCACCGGGAAGGGCGTGGTGTACCCGGCGGCAGCGGTGGGTGGGGTCACGGCCGCTGCCCGCAGCGCATCCGTCGTGGCATCGCGCCGGGCGCGGTGGGCGGCGGTGTCGGCCGAGACCTCGGCCGCACGGGCGGGGTTGGAGAAGGCGGCGACGACCCCGTAGCCGAACACCGCGGCGTACTCGGCGTTCAACGCGTCCACGAGGGCCTGCTGTTCGACGCCCAGCGATTGCGAACTCACGGCAGCAGCACCTCCGTGTGCACGGCGCACGCGGCGCTGATCGAGGCCAGCAGGCCCGCGCGGTATCCCTGCAGGGTGCGGGCGAGATCGGCGGCGGCGCGGCGAGAGGTGCCCAGCCGGTCGCGCAGCAGATCGAGGGTCGGTGGATCCGCGGCCGGAGCGACGGTCGTCGTCGTGACGCCCGACACCGTCGGGTCGGTCCCGGCGAGCCGGGCCACTTCGGCGTCCAGGGTCTGGGCGTGGGTCGTGCGTTCGGCGGCGACGGCCTGCAGCGTCTGCGCGCGGTCGGGCAGCAGCGCGACGAGCAGGGCGGCGGTCGCAGCGTCGACGCGCGCCCGCTCGGCCTGCGCGATCAGCGGATCGACCTCCCCGGTGCCGTCGTCCTCGCCGGCCGCGCAGCCGGCGACGGTGAGCGCGCCGAGGCCGCCGAGAGCGGCGCCGGACCACCGCAGCACGGTGCGGCGGGATACGGGCGGTGAGGATGCGGGCGTCGGCACCGCACCATCGTGCCAGCCCGGTCTGTGCGGAGCCGACGGTGGTCGGGCCGCGGGGGTTGGTCACGGGGCCGTCGAATGCGCGATACCCTGGGATACCTGCCGGTCCGCTCGTGCGCCGGCATGTCGTCCGCTGCGATCACAACTGAACGAGGAGCTTGTCGCGATGCCGGTGCCGCCCCCGGAGAGAATTGCCGAACTCGTCTCCGGACCGATCGAGCGCGAGGGATACGACCTCGAGGACGTCGTGGTCACGTCTGCGGGCAAGCACAGCACGGTGCGGCTGTTCGTCGACAGCGACACCGGGTTGAGCCTCGACGAGGCCGCTCGGCTGAGCACGCTCCTCTCGGAGGTCTTCGACTCCGTCGCCGATTTCGGCGAGTCGCCCTACGTGCTCGAGGTGACCAGCCCCGGTATCGGCCGCCCGCTCACCCTCGAACGGCACTGGCGCCGGTCCCAGGCCCGCAAGGCGCGGATCGAACTGGACGACGAGACGATCGTCGGCCGCATCGGTGAGCTCGTCGGGGACGAGGTCCGGATCGTCGTTCCCGGCCGCGACGGGCCGTCCGTGCGGGTGCTTCCGCTCGCCGATGTGCGGCGCGCCGTCGTCGAGGTCGAGTTCAAGGCGCCGAATCCGCGCGAACTCGAACTCGCGGGCGGGGTGCCGGACGGCCGGGTACGTGCCGGCGAGATCGCCGAGAGCGACGGCGAGGATCCGGACGACGAGAACGGCACGGACTACAACGGCACGGACGAAGTGAAGGTGGACAAGTGAATATCGACATCGCAGCCCTGAAGGTCCTCGAGGCCGACAAGAACATCCCGTTCGATGCGCTGATCGAGACGATCCAGACGGCCCTGCTCACGGCCTACCGGCACACCGACGGGCACCAGCCGCACGCGAGTGTCGACGTCGATCGCCGGACCGGCGCAGTGCGGGTGATGGCGCAGGAGTTCGACGCGGACGGCAACCTCGTCTCCGAGTGGGACGACACCCCCGAGGGGTTCGGCCGTATCGCGGCGACCACCGCCCGCCAGGTGATCATGCAGCGCATCCGCGATGCCGAGCACGAGCAGCGGTTCGGGGAGTTCGCGACGCACGAGGGCGAGGTCGTCGCCGGCGTCGTCCAACGCGACACCCGCGCCAACGCCCGCGGCATGGTCGTGGTGAAGATCGGTGGCGAGACCACCGGCACCGAGGGGCTGATCCCGCCGGCCGAGCAGGTGCCCGGCGAGACGTACGAGCACGGCGACCGGATCCGGTGCTACGTCGTAGGAGTCTCCCGGGGGCAGCGCGGCCCTCAGATCACCCTGTCCCGGACGCACCCCAACCTGGTGCGCAAGCTGTTCGCCCTCGAGGTGCCGGAGATCGCGGACGGGTCGGTGGAGATCGTGGCCGTCGCGCGGGAGGCCGGCCACCGTTCCAAGATCGCTGTCCACTCGCGAGTGCCGGGACTGAACGCCAAGGGCGCGTGCATCGGCCCGATGGGGCAGCGGGTGCGCAACGTCATGCGGGAACTCGGTGACGAGAAGATCGACATCATCGACTTCGACGAGGATCCGGCGCGGTTCGTCGGTAATGCACTGTCCCCCTCGAAGGTGGTATCCGTCACAGTCGTCGACCCCGACGCGCGCGCGGCCCGGGTCGTCGTCCCCGACTATCAGCTCTCCCTCGCGATCGGCAAGGAGGGGCAGAATGCCCGCCTGGCTGCGCGGCTGACGGGGTGGCGGATCGACATCCGCAGTGACGCCGCGGCCGGGGGCTCGGAGTCGGCGGGGTCGCCCGCGACAGGCAGGTAGGTGTGGAATGCACGGTTCCCGCCCGATCAGCGGTAGAGTGGTCGATGGCTCAGCATGAGCTGCCCTCGGCCGGCCGAGAGCGCATCGGTCCGGTGCGCACCTGTGTCGGTTGTCGGCAGCAGGTGCTGGCTGCCGATCTGCTGAGGGTCGTGGCGCGGGCGACGGAGCCTACAGGCTTCGTGCTGGTGCCGGACCCGGGGCGGAGGATGCCCGGTCGGGGCGCGTGGCTGCACCCCGATCCGGAATGCCTCGGTCAGGCGGAGCGGCGTCGAGCATTCGGCAGAGCGCTGCGGGTGTCGGGAACAATCGACCCGTCTGCGCTTGTTCAGCTGGTCGGGGTCCGGAACGAGGGGAACTCGGCGTAGCGATACGCGCCGGACCGGGGACACCAACTCTGAGAAGAACAGGTACGAGCACTCATGAGCACACCGTGAAGCACCAGCGATGAACGTCCATCGGAGATAACCCGAGGTCGTGCGGGCACCAGCCGCTCGACCTCATCAGTGAGGAGAGCAGTGGCAGGCAAGGCCCGTGTACACGAGTTGGCCAAGGAACTCGGTGTCACCAGTAAGGAACTTCTCGCCCGTTTGAAGGAACAGGGCGAATTCGTGAAGTCGGCGTCGTCGACAGTCGAGCCGCCGGTGGCGCGCCGACTGCGCGAGTCCTTCGCGAAGGCGAACGGCGACGGCTCAGCCCCGTCGGCAGCAGCCCCCAAGCCCGGGGCGCCGCGCCCCGGTCCCCGTCCGGCAGCGCCCGCGCAGGCCGCGCCGGCACCCACCCCGGCCCCGCAGCCGGAAGCCGCCGCCCCGGCGCCGAGCCCGGCTCCGGCGGTGCGTCCCGCCGCGTCCGGCCCCAAGCCCGGTGCTCCGCGCCCGGCCGCCCCGAAGCCGGCCACCCCGGAGGCCCCGGCCGCGCAGGCCGCCCCGCAGGCACCGGCTCCGCAGGCACTGGCTCCGCAGGCACCGGCTCCGCAGGCACCGGCTCCGCAGGCGCCGAGCCCCGGCCCCAAGCCGGGCGGTCCCCGTCCCGGTCCCAAACCGCCGCGTGTCGGCAACAACCCGTACTCGTCCGCGCCCGCGGAGCGGCCTGCGCCGCGTCCTGGCGCCCCGCGTCCGGTTCCCGGTCAGGGTCGTCCTGCGGCCGGTCCCGGTGGTGCCCGTCCGGCCCCCGGTCAGGGTCGCCCCGCGGCCGGTCCCGGCGGTCCCCGTCCGGCCCCCGGTCAGGGTCGCCCCGCGGCCGGTCCCGGCGGTCCCCGTCCGGCCCCCGGTCAGGGTGGCCCCCGGCCGTCCCCGGGATCGATGCCTCCGCGTCCCAACCCGGGCGCGATGCCGCAGCGTGCTGCACGTCCCGGCCCGACCGGTCGTCCCGGTCGTCCCGGTGCCCCCGGTGGGCGTCCGGCCGGCGGCGGCGGTGGCGGTTACCGCGGTGGCGGCGGCGGCGCTCCCGGTGCCGGTGCCGGTGCTCCCGGTGGATTCCGCGGCCGCCCCGGTGGCGGCGGTGGCGGCGCCGGTCGCGGTGGCCGCGGTGGCACCGCGGGTGCCTTCGGCCGTCCCGGTGGCGCTCCGCGCCGTGGTCGCAAGTCGAAGCGGCAGAAGCGGCAGGAATACGATTCGATGCAGGCACCGTCGGTTGGCGGTGTGCGGCTCCCGCGCGGCAACGGCGAGACCATCCGTCTCGCTCGCGGTGCGTCGCTGTCCGACTTCGCGGAGAAGATCGACGCGAACCCGTCGGCCCTGGTCCAGGCTCTGTTCAACCTCGGTGAGATGGTCACGGCCACTCAGTCGGTGAACGACGAGACCCTCGAGCTGCTCGGCTCGGAGATGAACTACAACGTTCAGGTCGTCAGCCCCGAGGACGAGGACCGCGAGCTGCTGGAGTCGTTCGACATCACCTACGGCGAGGACGAGGGCACCGAGGAAGACCTCGTGCAGCGTCCGCCGGTGGTGACCGTCATGGGTCACGTCGACCATGGCAAGACCCGCCTGCTCGACACGATCCGCAAGGCCAACGTCCGCGAGGGCGAGGCCGGCGGCATCACCCAGCACATCGGCGCCTACCAGGTGATGACTCACCTCAACGGCGAAGACCGGCTGATCACCTTCATCGACACCCCGGGTCACGAGGCGTTCACCGCCATGCGTGCCCGCGGCGCGAAGTCGACCGACATCGCGATCCTCGTGGTCGCGGCCGACGACGGCGTCATGCCGCAGACGGTGGAGGCGATCAACCACGCTCAGGCTGCGGACGTGCCGATCGTGGTTGCGGTGAACAAGATCGACAAGGAGGGTGCGAACCCTCAGAAGATCCGTCAGCAGCTCACCGAATACGGCCTGGTCACCGAGGAGTACGGCGGCGACACCATGTTCGTCGACATCTCGGCGAAGCAGGGCCTGAACATCGATCAGCTGCTCGAGGCCGTGCTGCTCACCGCGGACGCGTCCCTCGACCTGCGGGCCAACCCGGACATGGAGGCGCAGGGCGTCGCGATCGAGGCGCACCTCGACCGTGGCCGCGGCCCCGTAGCCACCGTCCTGGTCCAGCGCGGCACGCTGCGGGTCGGCGACTCGATCGTCGCGGGCGACGCGTACGGCCGGGTCCGCCGAATGGTGGACGAGCACGGCGACGACGTCCTCGAGGCCTCGCCCTCGCGGCCGGTCCAGGTCATCGGCTTCACGTCGGTGCCCGGCGCCGGTGACAACCTCGTCGTCGTCGAGGAGGACCGCATCGCACGGCAGATCGCGGACCGCCGCAATGCGCGCAAGCGCAACGCGCTGGCCGCCAAGAGCCGCAAGCGGATCAGCCTCGAGGACCTCGATGCCGCGCTCAAGGAGCACAACGAGCTCAACCTCATCCTCAAGGGCGACAACGCCGGTACGGTCGAAGCCCTCGAGGAGGCCCTCATGGGTATCGAGGTCGGGGACGAGGTGCGCCTGCGGGTCATCGACCGCGGTGTCGGTGGCGTCACCGAAACCAACGTCAACCTGGCTGCCGCGTCGAACGCCGTGATCATCGGCTTCAACGTCCGCGCGGAGGGCAAGGCCACCGAGCTCGCCAACCGCGAGGGTGTCGACATCCGCTACTACTCGATCATCTACCAGGCGATCGACGAGGTGGAGAAGGCGCTCAAGGGCATGCTCAAGCCCATCTACGAGGAGGTCGAGCTCGGCCGCGCCGAGATCCGGGCGATCTTCAAGTCGTCCAAGGTCGGCAACATCGCGGGCTGCATGGTCCAGTCCGGCATCGTCAAGCGCAACGCGAAGGCCCGTCTGCTCCGCGACAACAACGTCGTCGCCGAGACGGTCACCATCTCCTCGCTGCGGCGCGAGAAGGACGATGTGACCGAGGTGCGGGAAGGCTTCGAGTGCGGTCTGACGGTCACCTACTCCGACATCAAGATCGGTGACGTGATCGAGGCGTACGAGCTGCGCGAGAAGCCGCGCGACTGACGCGGCCGGATACACCCGACGGTCTCGTCGACGGCGGTGGGCGAGAGGATCGCCCGCCGCCGTCGGCGTGCCGGAGATCGGCACCGCACGACATCGGAGGACGGATGTATCTCGGGGCTCTGGAATTGGACGTTCTGCTCGGCGACGTGCGCTCGCTCAAGCAGAAGCGGTCCGTGATCCGCCCTGTGCTCGCCGAGCTGCGGCGGATGACGGTCAGTGCCGCCGAGACCGGTGACCAGGACCTCTACCGCCGCGCCGAGATCGGGGTGGCGGTGGCCGCGTCCGCGGTGCCGTACCTCAACGAGGTGCTCGACACGTGCGAGCGGCTCGTCGCCGATCGCCCGGAGTTGCAGCTGCTCTCCGTGCGGCGAAGGATTTTCGGTCCGGAGGACTGACCGGACCGGTCGAACAACATGTGGTCGCCGCCGGCGGCCGGGGAGAGGAACCGACTGACATGGCCGATCCAGCACGGGCACGTCGACTGGCCAAGCGCATCGCCACGATCGTCGCCACGGCCATCGATCACGAGATCAAGGATCCGCGGCTGGCGTTCGTCACGGTGACCGACGCGAAAGTCACCGCCGATCTGCACGACGCCACCGTCTACTACACGGTCCGCGGCGAGAATCTGGACGCCGAACCCGACCTCGCCGCGGCTGCCGCCGGCCTGGAGAAGGCCAAGGGCGTGCTGCGCTCGAAGGTGGGGGCAGGAACCGGAGTGCGATTCACCCCCACGCTGACCTTCGTCACCGACACCGTGCCGGACACCGCCCGGCACATGGAGGAACTTCTCGAGCGGGCACGGGCTGCCGACGAGGAGCTGGCCAAGGCCCGGGAGGGTGCCGCTCCGGCCGGCGAGCCCGACCCCTACAAGGAGCCCCGGACGCGTTCCGACGGTGACGACCTGTCGCGTCCCGACGGTGACGACCTGTAGCGCACCGATGGCCGAATCGACGCAGGCCGCCACGGCGGTCGATCTCCGCGCCGCCGTCGCGCTCCTCGAGGACGCGACTTCGGTGACGATCCTCTGCCATGTCCAGCCCGACGCCGACACCTTCGCCTCCGGCCTTGCCCTCGGCACGGTGCTCGAGCGGCGCGGCACTCCGGTGCAGGTGGCGTTCGCGTCTCCGGCTGCCGTCCCGGCCTCGATGCGCGACCTGCCCGGCGGGCACCTCCGGGTGCCCGCCGGGCAGGTCCGTCACGAGGTCGATCTCCTCGTCACCGTGGACTGCGGGACGGTCGGCCGGCTCGGGCAGCTCGCCGGCCGCCTGGCCGGAGCGAAGCGCATCCTGGTGATCGACCACCACCGCTCCAACACCCGATTCGGCACCCACAACCTGATCGACGAGGCCGCCGAATCCACCACCGCCGTGCTCGCCGAACTGTTCGACGAGTGGGGCGTGGAGATCGACGCGGATCTCGCCCACTGCCTGTACGCGGGGCTGGTCACCGACACCGGATCGTTCCGCTGGGGGCGTGCGGGCGCGCACCGCCTGGCGGAACGGCTGCTGGCGACCGGGATCGACGGCGCCGCGATCACCCGCCGACTCCTCGACACCCATCCGTTCGGGTGGCTGCCCATGCTGTCGAAGGTGCTCGCATCGGCGACGCTCGTCCCCGATGCCGCCGGCGGGCGTGGCCTCGTCCACGCGACCGTGCGCCGCGCGGACTCCGCGCAGCTGGGGGCCGAGGAGATCGAGAGCGTCATCGACATCGTCCGGACGACGGCTGAGGCAGAGGTCGCCGCCGTGTTCAAGGAGTGCGGGCCGGACGTGTGGACGGTCTCGCTGCGATCGAAGCGGCACGTCGACGTTTCCGCGACCGCCGCCGCGCTCGGTGGGGGCGGGCACCGGTTCGCATCCGGCTACACCGCGTACGGCGACCGCGACCTGATCGTCGCGGCCCTGCGCGCGGCACTGGGCTGACGATGCCGGCGCCGCAGGACACCGCCGGCCCGGAACCCGACGCAGCGTCCCACGTCGTCCCCGAGGCCACCGCAGGGCGCATCTTCGGGCTCGCGGTGCCGGCACTCGGGGTGCTTGCCGCCGAGCCGCTGTACCTGCTGTTCGACATCGCCGTCGTCGGCCGGCTCGGCGCCCTGGCATTGGCCGGGCTGGCCATCGGCGGCCTCGTCCTCGCCCAGGTCAGCACCCAGTTGACCTTCCTGTCCTACGGCACGACCGCGCGGGCCGCCAGATTCCACGGCGCCGGGCGACGGGACGCCGCCGTCGCCGAGGGGGTGCAGGCCACCTGGCTCGCACTCGGCGTCGGGACGGCGATCCTGATCATCGGCCAGCTCCTGGCAGCACCGGTGGCTGCGCTGATCGCCGGCGACGAGCAGATCGCCGAGGCCGCAGTGTCGTGGCTGCGGGTCGCCCTGTTCGGCGCGCCGCTGATCCTCGTGGGTCTCGCCGGCAACGGCTGGATGCGCGGAGTACAGGACACCGCCCGCCCCCTGCGGTACGTGCTTGCCGGGCTCACGCTCTCGGCGGTACTGTGCCCGCTGCTCGTGCACGGCCTGGCCGGAGCTCCCCGCTGGGAACTCGCCGGCTCCGCCGTCGCCAACGTGGCCGGCCAGAGTGTGTCCGCAGCGCTGTTCGTCGTGGCACTGCTCCGGGCGGGTGTGCCGCTGCGGCCACAACGGACGGTGATCGCCGCACAGTTGCGGCTCGGCCGCGACCTGATCGCCCGCAGTCTGGCGTTCCAGGCGTGCTTCCTGTCCGCGGCCGCGGTCGCCGCCCGGTTCGGGGCGGCCGCCGTCGCAGCGCACCAGGTGGTACTGCAGTTGTGGAACTTCGTCGCGCTCACCCTCGACTCGCTCGCCGTCGCCGCTCAGGCGCTCGTGGGTGCGGCCCTGGGGGCCGGAGCCCGCGCCGATGCGAAGCGCCTGGCGTGGCGGATCACCGCGTGGTCCACGGTGTTCGCCACCGGTCTGGCGCTGGTGTTCTCGCTGGGCGGCGACGCGATTCCGGCGCTGTTCACCAGCGATCCCGGGGTGCTCGAGCAGATCGACGTCGCCTGGTGGTTCTTCGTCGCGCTCCTACCCGTCGCCGGCGTGGTGTTCGCGCTCGACGGCGTGCTGCTCGGCGCCGGCGACGCCGCCTTCCTCCGCACCGCCACGCTCGCGTCCGCACTGTTCGGATTCCTGCCCGTCGTGTGGTGTTCGCTGGTGTGGGACTGGGGCCTCGCGGGTATCTGGACTGGGCTTACGGTGTTCATAGTGTTCCGGATGGCGGCCGTCGTGTGGCGGACGCGGTCGGGGCGGTGGGCGGTGACCGGTGCGGACCGGCAGGCCCGGCTCCCGCACGAGACGGCGCGCGACGAGACGAATAAGGAGAGCCGGTGACGGGGAAACTCTGGGCGGTCAGCGACATCCACGTCGGGCACCGAGGCAATCGCCCCGTCACCGAGGATCTGCACCCCGAATCGCCGGAGGACTGGTTGATCGTCGCCGGCGACGTCGCCGAGAAGTCCGACGACATCCGCTGGGCGCTGTCGCTGCTGCGCAGCCGTTTCGCGAAGGTGATCTGGGTGCCCGGCAACCACGAACTGTGGACCACCGCCAAGGATCCGGTGCAGATGCACGGCGCCGCCCGGTACGACTACCTGGTGACGATGTGCCGCGAACTCGACGTGCTCACCCCGGAGGACCCGTACCCCGTGTGGCACGGCGAGGGCGGGCCCGTGACGCTCGTGCCGATGTTCCTGCTCTACGACTACTCGTTCCTTCCCGAGGGCACCGCGACGAAGGCCGAGGGCCTGGCGCTGGCCCGCGAACGCAACGTCGTCGCCACCGACGAGTTCCTCCTCGCGCCCGACCCGTACGTCACCCGGGACGTGTGGTGCCGCGTACGGCTCGACGAGACCCGCAAGCGTCTCGACGCCCTCGATCCGTCGCTGCCGACGGTACTGATCAACCACTTCCCGCTGGTGCGCGAGCCCACCCGAATGTTGTTCTATCCGGAGTTCGCCCTGTGGTGCGGCACGACCGAGACCGCCAACTGGCACCTGCGCTACCGCGCCCTCTGTGCCGTGTACGGGCACCTGCACATCCCGCGCACCACCTACTACGACGGCGTCCGCTTCGAAGAGGTCTCCCTCGGCTATCCGCGGGAATGGCAGCGCCGGGGCCTGCCGGAGCGGCTGCTGCGCCAGATCCTGCCCGTGCCGGAGTACCCCCCGGGATCGTTGAACAAGTGGGGCGGACACTTCCGGGTCACCCCCGAGATGGAAGCCGAAGTCGAGAAGATGCGTGCTGCGCGCACTGCACAGAACATGCGCGCGGGGCGCGCTGCACAGAACATGCGCGCGGGGCGCGCTGGGGAGTTGCGATGACCGACCCGACCACCGCGACCCGCACCGGGCTGATCGGCCGGATCCTGCCCGACGGGATCGCCGCCGCGGAGTTGTTCGAGGACCCGCCCGGTCTGCGACCGCACCCGCAGGAGGAGCCGCTGGTCGCCCGTGCGGTGGACAAGCGCCGGCGGGAGTTCGCCGGGGCGCGGCACTGCGCCCGGCTGGCCATGCGGAAGCTCGGGGTGGAACCCGGGCCGGTGCTCAAGGGCGACAAGGGGGCACCGGTCTGGCCGCGGGGGGTCGTCGGCAGCCTCACCCACTGCGACGGCTACCGCGGCGCCGTCCTGGCCTACGCGTTGCAGGTGCGGTCGCTGGGCATCGACGCCGAGCCGCACGGCCCCCTTCCGGACGGGGTGCTCGACGCGGTCTCCCTGCCGCAGGAGCGCACCTGGCTCGCGGGCACCGATCCGAGCCTGCACATGGACCGCCTGCTCTTCTGCGCCAAGGAGGCCACCTACAAGGCGTGGTTCCCGCTCACCGGACGCTGGCTGGGTTTCGAGGACGCCCACATCACGTTCGAGCGCGACGCCGCGGCCGCTCCGGGCGCAGCCGCGTCGGGCACGTTTCGTTCCGAGCTGCTCGTCCCCGGAGACACCCGGACGGGTGCCCCCCTGGCCGCGTTCGACGGGCGGTGGCTGATCACCGACGGGCTGGTGCTCACGGCGATCGTCGTGCGCTGACGTCGCAGCCGTCGTGGCAGAATCGGGCCCCGTGTCTGCCTCCGAGAATCCCGCCCTCACCCGTGCCGGCCTGCTCGTCGTCGACAAGGACGAGGGCATGACGAGCCACGACGTGGTGGCCCGCTGCCGGCGGCTGCTCGGCACCCGCAAGGTCGGTCACGCCGGCACCCTGGATCCGATGGCGACGGGCGTGCTCGTCCTCGGGGTGGAGCGCGCGACGAAGATCCTCGGCCTGCTCGCCCTCACCACCAAGGCGTATGCGGCGACGATCCGGCTCGGACAGAGCACCGTCACCGACGACGCCGAAGGCGAGGTGCTGGCGACCACCGACGCCGCCGCCGTCACGGACGAGGCGATCGCGGCGGCCGTCGCCGCGCTCACGGGAGACATCTCCCAGGTGCCCGCCAGTGTCAGCGCGATCAAGGTGGACGGCAAGCGTGCCTACGCCCGGATCCGCGAAGGGGAGGCCGTCGAGCTGGCGGCCCGGCCGGTCACGGTGTCCCGCTTCGCGGTGCTCGCCCGGCGTGAGGTGCGCGCGGACCACGGCGACGGGTGTTTCGTCGACCTCGACGTCGAGGTGGAGTGCTCGTCGGGCACCTACATCCGGGCACTCGCCCGCGACCTGGGGTCCGCGCTGGGTGTCGGCGCGCATCTGACCGCGCTCCGCCGCACCCGTGTCGGTCCGTTCGGACTCGAGCACGCCCGCACGCTCGCCCAGCTCGAGGACGACCCGACCGTGAGCCTGGACATCGACGCCGCGATCCGGACGGCGTTCCCGTGCCGGGACGTCACCGTCGAGGAGGCGGCACTGCTCGCGAACGGCCGCTGGCTGGACCCGGTGGGGATTGCCGGCGTGTACGCGGCGATCGACCCGTCCGGCCGTGCCGCGGCGTTGCTGCAGGAGAAGGGCACGCGGGCCTCGGCCGTGTTCGTCGTGCGCCCGGCCACCATGTAGCGGTGTAGCCGCCTACACCAGCCAGATCGCGTCGGCCGCGGGGTGTCCGAGGTCGACCGTGCTGCCGCTGTCGCCGCCGATGCGGACCGAGACGGTGCCCGCGAAGTCGCGGCGTTCGACGACACGGATGTCGGTGTCGAGCGCGATGCCCACGTCGTCGAAGTAGCGCAGCATCGCCGGGTCCGCGTCGGAGATGCGGGCGACCCGGCCGTGCTCGCCGTCGGCGAACGCGCTGAGCTGGCGGGCCGGCGGTGTGGGAATCGTGCCGTCGTCCGCCGGGATCGGATCGCCGTGCGGATCCCGTTCGGGATGGCCGAGCTTGGCGTCGATCGCGGCGACGAGCCGGTCGGAGACGGCGTGCTCGAGCACCTCGGCCTCGTCGTGCACCTCGTCCCAGCCGTAGCCGAGTTCCCGGACCAGATACGTCTCGAGCAGGCGGTGCTTGCGGACCATGGCCACGGCCGCCGCGCGCCCGGCCTCGGTGAGCGAGATCGCGCCGTAGCGTGCGTGGTCGACGAGACCCTGCTCGGCGAGCTTGCGGACGGCCTCGGAGACGGTCGAGGCCGACACTCCGAGCTTCTCGGCGAGCAGCTTCGTCGAGACCTTCTCACCCGACCATTCCCGGACGGTCCAGATGATCTTGAGATAGTCCTGCGCGACCGGCGTCAGCATGTCCGTCGCCGCCACCTCGGTCGCCCCGCTCCTGTCGCCCACGGGGACAGCTTAGGCAACTCTCACCGTCGAATCATCCGGCTCGCGCAGCCGAGTGCGCCGTCGCAGGGCTCCGGTGACGAGTCCCTGGTGGGGCGAGAACAGATAGGCCATCGTGAACACGACCGCTTGGGCCAGAACGACGACGCCGCCGGTGGAGGCATCGGTGTAGTAGCTGACGTATACGCCGGTCGCCGACGTCAGTGCAGCCAGGGTGGGAGCGAGCACCAGCATCCGCGACAGCCGTTCGGTGAGCAGGTACGCCGTCGCACCGGGGATGATCAGCATCGCCACGACGAGGATGACCCCGACGGCCTGGATGGCGGCGACGATGGTGACCGCCAGCAGCGCGAGCAGCAGCGCGGACAACCGGGCCGGGGAGATCCCGAGGGCATGGGCCTGCCCCCGGTCGAACGCGAACAGGGTGAGGTCGCGGCGCTTGGTGATCAGCACGACGAGGACGACCACTGCCAGCGCGGTGACCTGCCACATGTCCGCGGTGGCCAGGCCCAGCAGGTTGCCGAACAGCACGTGGTGCAGGTCCACCTGGCTCGGGTTCTTCGAGATCAGCACGACACCGAGGGCGAACAACGTCGTGAACACCACGCCGATCGCGGCGTCCTCCTTGACCTTGGTGGTGTTGCGCACGAGTCCGATCAGAGCGACGGCAGCCCCGGCGAACAGCAGAGCGCCCAGGGCGAACGGCGCTCCCACCAGGTAGGCCAGCACAACGCCGGGCAGCACGGCGTGGGAGACGGCGTCCCCCATCAACGACCACCCGATGAGCACGAGCCAGCAACTGAGCAGGGCACACACGATCGTGGCCGCCACCGCGACGACCAGTGCGCGCTGCATGAAGCCGTACTGGAGCGGTTCGACGATCAGTTCGACGAGGTTCACCGTGCCTCCTGGGCGACGTGGGGGGCCGGCAGGGGGTCGACGCCGAAGGCGCGCGCGAGGTTCTCCGGCCGTAGCACCTCGTCCGGGGAGCCGTGGACGAGGATGCGCCGCTGCAGCAGTGCGGCCTCGTCGCACAGCGACGACAGTCCGGCGAGGTCGTGGGTGGCGACGAGGATCGTGTGCCCCGAACCGGCGAGATCGCGGATCACCTCGGTCAGGGCAGCCTCGGTGCGCTTGTCCACGCCGGCGAACGGCTCGTCGAGCAGGAGCAGGGGAGCGCCCTGGGCGATGGCACGGGCGACGAAGACGCGCTTGCGCTGACCTCCCGAGAGCTGCCCGATCTGCCGCTGCACGTAGGCCGCCATGTCGACGCGTTCGAGCGCGGTCCGGACGGCGGCGTGGTCGGCGGGCCGCGGCCGGCGCAGCCAGTTCTGGCGACCGTACCGGCCGGTCATCACGACTTCGCCCACGCTGATGGGGAAGTCCCAGTCGACGGCCTCGCTCTGCGGCACGTACGCGACGGCACCGGCCTTCCGGGCGGTGAGGGTGTCGGTCCCGCCGATGGACACGGTGCCGGCGCTCGGTCGCACGATGCCCATGATCGCTTTGAAGAGGGTGGACTTGCCGGAGCCGTTGGTGCCGACGAGCCCGCACACCCGGCCGGGCGTGAGAGTCAGGTCGACGCCGTCGAGCGCTGTGACGGTGCGATAGTGCACGCTGAGCCGCGAGACGGCCAGGGCGGGGGCGGATGTCGCGGTCATGGGCGCAGCCCTTCGGTGATGGTGCGGACGTCGTGCCGGAGCAGGTCGAGGTAGGTCGGCACGGGACCGTCCGGCTCGGAGAGCGAGTCGACGTACAGGATTCCACCGAACCGGGCCCCGGTGTCCTCGGCGACCTGCCGCTGGGCCTTGTCCGAGACGGTGGACTCGCAGAACACGGCAGGCACGGCGTTGGCCCGGACGAAGTCGACGGTTCGGGCGATCTGCTGTGGGGTGCCCTGCTGGTCGGCGTTCACCGCCCACAGGTAGGCCTCCCTCAGGCCGGCGTCGCGGGCCAGGTAGCTGAAGGCCCCCTCGCAGCTGACCAGTGCCCGGTGGTTCGGCGGCAGCGCGGACAGCTCGGCGACGAGCTCTTCGTGCAGGGCCTGGAGTTCGGTGCGGTACGCCGCAGCGTTGGCGGCGTAGTCCGCGGCGTGCTCGGGGTCGAGGTCGGTGAAGGCGGCAGCGATGTTGTCGACGTAGGTCTGGGCCGCCAACGGGGACATCCACGCGTGCGGGTTGTGCCGCCCCGCGTAGGCGTCCTCGCCGATCGGCAGCGGCACGACCCCGTCACTGAGCACGGCGTGGGCCGCGTCGGTATCGGCGAGGAACTGCTCGAACCAGCGCTCGAGGCCGAGGCCGTTGTCGAGGACGAGGTCGGCGCGGGAGGCGTAACGCAGGTCGCCCGGTGTGGGTTCGTAACCGTGGATCTCGGCGCCGACCTTGGTGATCGACTCGACCTGCAGGTGCTCCCCGGCGACGTTGCGGGCCATGTCCGCGAGCACCGTGAAGGTGGTCAGTACCAGGGGCCGGTCGTCGTCGGAACTCTGCGCCGAGGCGCAGCCCGCCAGCATCGTCGTGGCTGCGAGGGCCACGAAGATTTTGCGTAATCCAACGAAAATGTTCGGCATGCCGAAATTATGGCGGGGCGCGGGCGGAGTTGTCCATGCGGCGCCCCGGGCGAGCCGGAGATGACCGTCCGGCCGCCGGGTCGTAGGCTGCAGCTTGTGCAGAGATGGCGAGGTCTCGACGAAATTCCTGCGGATTGGGGTCGTTGTGTCCTGACGATCGGCGTGTTCGACGGTGTGCACCGCGGACATCAGCAGCTGATCGCGCGGGCGGTGAAGTCGGCGAAGGAGCGCGGCACAGCCAGCGCCCTGATGACGTTCGACCCGCACCCGATGGAGGTCGTCCGGCCGGGCAGCCACCCGGCGCAGCTCACGACCCTGGCGCGACGTGCCGAACTGGCCGAGGAACTCGGCATCGACGTGTTCTGCGTCATGCCGTTCACCCCCGAGTTCATGAAGCTGTCCCCCGAGCGGTACGCCCACGAGATCCTCGTCGAGCGGCTCCACGTCGCCGAGGTCGTCGTGGGCGAGAACTTCACCTTCGGCAAGAAGGCCGCCGGCAATGTCGACCTGTTGCGCACCATCGGCGAACGTTTCGGCTTCGCCGTCCAGGGCCTGACCCTGCTCAGCGAACATGCGGTGACGTTCTCGTCCACCTACATCCGCTCGTGCGTGGACGCCGGCGACGTCGCCGCCGCGGCCGACGCGCTGGGCCGACCCCACCGCGTCGAGGGTGTCGTGGTGCACGGAGACGGCCGGGGCCGCGATCTCGGCTTCCCCACGGCGAACGTCGCGCCGCCCATGTACTCGGCGATTCCCGCGGACGGCGTCTACGCGTGCTGGTTCACCGTCCTCGGCCCAGGCAGCGGTGGGCTCGGCACCGTCACGCCGGGGGAGCGGTACCTCGCGGCCGTATCGGTGGGCACCAACCCGACCTTCTCCGGGCGTACCCGCACCGTCGAGGCGTTCGTCCTCGACGAGGAGGCCGACCTGTACGGCCAGCACGTCGCGGTGGACTTCGTGGAGCGGTTGCGCGGGATGGAGCGGTTCGAATCGGTGGAGGCTCTGGTCTCGGCGATGCACCGCGACGCCGAGCGGGCTCGCGAAGTGCTCGAGCGCGCTCGCGGCTAGGGGCCGTTCCGGCCCGGGATCGCGCCCCGATCGGGGACAATTTCCGGTGTGTCGATACGTCAGTGGCGGCACGCGCGCCTGACCTGGGCAGATGCCGCGAACTACTACGAGTCGAAACCGGGGCGGCCGACCGACTGGTCCGCATTCGTCGTGTTCGACGAGCAAGACGGGACTGTTCGCGGCCCCGGGGACGCGCTCGCTCACCTGCGTTCCCGGGCGCATCTGCTGACGGCGCTGGACCGGCGGATCGTCGAGGCTCCCGGCCGGCTGGACTACCCGTACTGGGTGCGGGCGCAGCTCCCGCCCGAGCAACGTATCGAGTACCGCGAGTGGGCCGGCCGCTCGTTCACGGACTGCATCGACGCCATCGCCGACCTCTGCGCGGACCCGCTGGACGTCCGGCGGCGTGCGTGGTGCCTGCACGTCTTCGCCGGGGTGTCCGACCCCGACGACCCGACGGCGACCGTGACGGTCGTCGTGCTGCAGGTCAGTCACGCCGTGATGGCAGGCTCGGCGTTGGGCGCGTTCCTCGGCGCACTGTTCGGCGCGGACGGGCAGCCACTGCGCGTTCCCGGCCTGGCGCCGGCCGCGACACGCCCGCACCACGTCGCCGCAGCGGTGTCGGGGGTGGCACGCTCCGCTCGCTGGTACCTGGGGCTCGGCGTGGTCCTGGTGCGGCGGGCGGCATCGGCGCGGTCCGCGGACATCCCGGCGGTCCCGTCGCCGGCGGCGCGGTCGATGCTCTCCCTTGCCCCCGGGCGCGACCGGGTGATCCGGATCGTGTGTCCGGACCTGGGCAGCCTCGTCGGCCGGACCTACACCGTGACAGCCATGGGCCTGGCGGCGGTATCCCTGGCACTGCAGCGCTACCTCGGCGAGCACGGCGCGCCCGTCGGCGACGTACACGTCGCGGTTCCGGTTGCGGTGGGCGCGGCCGGTGTCGCGCTGGGCGTCAACCGGCTCACAGCCGCGATCGTTCCGTTGTGCACCGAGGTCGCCGATCCCCGCGACCGGGTGGCGGCTGTGGCCGACGCGCTCGCCCACGAGCGGCGGATCGCGACGTCACCCGAGGTGTTGGACCGCCTGGCGGGCGCGGGTGCGGTGCCGTATCCGGTGTACCGCCGGGCGGCGGACCGGCACGACCGCGCGGCGTCGGCAGGTGCAGCCGCGGGCCCCGCCCGGACGGCGGTCACCAGTGTCGACTGTGGCGCCGAGGCCGACTGGTCCTACGGCGGCTCGGCATTCCGATTCGTTGCCGGCATCCAGTCTCTGCGTCCGGGGATGGGTCTGGTGCACTCCTTCAGCCGGGCCGGCGATTCGTTCGCCGTCACGGTCATGAGCTCCCCGCTGCTGATGCCGGACCTCGACCGGTACGCGACCCTCCTCGAGGAGGGATTCGCCGAGGTGATCGAGGCCACCGGCGGCCGGCGATCCGGCACCGGCCGGCGGGGTCGAGGGTGACCGAAGCGGGAGCGCACGCCTCTGGTACGCTCATTCGCTGGTGTGCGCTGCGGTTCGCGGCGGCCGCACCGGCGGGCTCCGGCCCGTTCCACGAAGCGCGCGGACGTCATCGATCAGGAGTATCACCAGTGGCATTGACCACCGAGCAGAAGAAGCAGATCCTCGGCGAGTACGGCCTCCACGAGACCGACACCGGATCGCCCGAGGCGCAGGTCGCGATGCTCACCAAGCGCATCCAGGACCTGACCGAGCACCTGAAGCAGCACAAGCACGACCACCACTCCCGCCGCGGCCTGCTGCTGCTGGTCGGTCGTCGTCGCCGTCTGCTCAAGTACGTCGAGAAGGTCGACGTCAACCGCTACCGTTCGCTGATCCAGCGTCTGGGTCTGCGCCGATAGGAGCGCGACGAAGCGACGACGCGATCTGCGTTCGCTGATCTTTCCGATAGCCAACGAGGCAATGCTTAGACTGAGCCTCGTTGGCTATCGGTGTTTGGCTGCTGTGCGGTCGGAGACGGGCGACGTGCCCGTCGGACACCGGCAGCGGCACCCGCGGACGGCGACACCGCCCGCGGAACCGTATGCACCGACGGTGTCGGTCTTCGGTAGTGACCTTCCGGACCCGGTCCGGACGGTTTCGATCGACGACCGCCTCCGCACGCACGGCCCGTGAGACGCGGGTACGGGCGATCGGTGCGCAGCTGCAGCCACGAGGGTTGTGGCGCCCGCGCGGGTACGGCGAAGACGAGAGGGAAGAGAAGAGTAGAGATGACCAGCAATTCCGCAGTCGAGGTCGACGAGGGCGTGTTCGAGTCCGTCGCAGTCCTCGACAACGGGTCCTTCGGCACCCGTCAGATTCGTTTCGAGACCGGCCGCCTCGCCCAGCAGGCCGCCGGCTCCGTCGTCGCATACCTCGACGACGAGACCATGCTGCTGTCGGCGACGAGCGCCTCGAAGCAGCCCAAGGAGCACTTCGACTTCTTCCCGCTGACGGTGGACGTCGAGGAGCGCATGTACGCCGCGGGGCGCATCCCCGGCTCGTTCTTCCGTCGTGAGGGCCGGCCCTCGACCGACGCGATCCTGACCTGCCGTCTCATCGACCGGCCGCTGCGCCCGTCGTTCGTCGACGGTCTGCGCAACGAGATCCAGGTCGTGGTGACGGTGCTCAGCCTGAACCCGAACGACCTGTACGACGTCGTCGCCATCAACGCCGCGTCGGCATCCACGCAGATCGCCGGCCTGCCGTTCTCCGGGCCCGTCGGTGGCGTGCGGGTCGCGCTGATCACCTCGGAGGAGAACAAGACCGGCCAGTGGGTCGCGTTCCCCACGGTCGAGCAGCTCGAGAACGCCGTGTTCGACATGGTCGTCGCGGGCCGCATCGTGGGCGGCGGCGACAACCCCGAGACCGCCGACGTCGCGATCATGATGGTCGAGGCCGAGGCCACCGAGAACGTCGTCGAGCTGGTGGCCGGCGGGGCGCAGGCCCCGACCGAGACCGTCGTCGCCGAGGGCCTCGAGGCCGCCAAGCCGTTCATCGCGCGGCTGTGCATCGCCCAGCAGCAGCTCGCCGCCGCCGCGGCGAAGCCCACCGGTGACTTCCCGGTCTTCCCGGCCTACGAAGCCGACGTGTACGAGGCCGTCGAGGCCGCCGCCTCGGCCAAGCTGAGTGAGGCGCTGACCATCGCCGGCAAGCAGGAACGCGACGAGCGGACCGACGAGGTCAAGGTCGAGGTCCTCGAGCAGGTGGCCCCCAACTTCGAGGGCCGCGAGAAGGAGATCGGCGCGGCCTTCCGTTCGCTGACGAAGAAGCTGGTCCGCCAGCGGATCCTGCGGGACCAGTTCCGCATCGACGGCCGCGGGGTCACGGACATCCGTGCCCTGTCCGCCGAGGT
Source organism: Rhodococcus sp. GXMU-t2271 (assembly GCF_041414735.1). Taxonomy (NCBI): domain Bacteria; kingdom Bacillati; phylum Actinomycetota; class Actinomycetes; order Mycobacteriales; family Nocardiaceae; genus Rhodococcus; species Rhodococcus sp. GXMU-t2271. The sequence continues at coordinate 69,004 of NZ_JAUIZP010000027.1, read as the reverse complement.
CGCGGTCGTGCCGCGCGCTCACGGCTCGGCGCTGTTCGAGCGCGGCGAGACTCAGATCATGGGCGTCACCACGCTGGACATGGTGAAGATGGCGCAGCAGATCGACTCGCTCGGTCCCGAGACCAGCAAGCGGTACATGCACCACTACAACTTCCCGCCGTACTCCACCGGTGAGACCGGCCGCGTCGGCTCCCCGAAGCGCCGCGAGATCGGCCACGGCGCCCTCGCCGAGCGGGCCCTGATGCCGGTCCTGCCCAGCCAGGAGGAGTTCCCCTACGCGATCCGGCAGGTCTCCGAGGCGCTCAGCTCGAACGGATCCACCTCCATGGGCTCCGTGTGTGCCTCGACGCTCTCGCTGCTGAACGCCGGCGTGCCCCTCAAGGCCCCCGTCGCCGGGATCGCGATGGGCCTGGTCTCCGACGAGGTCGACGGCGAGACCCGTTACGTCGCGCTCACCGACATCCTCGGCGCCGAGGACGCGTTCGGTGACATGGACTTCAAGGTCGCCGGCACCAAGGACTTCGTCACCGCCCTGCAGCTCGACACCAAGCTCGACGGGATCCCGTCCCAGGTGCTCGCCGGCGCGCTGGCGCAGGCGCGCGACGCCCGCGCCACCATCCTCGAGGTGATGGCCGAGGCCATCGAGACCCCGGACGAGATGAGCCCGTTCGCTCCGCGGATCACCACCATCAAGGTCCCGGTGGACAAGATCGGCGAGGTCATCGGCCCCAAGGGCAAGATGATCAACTCGATCACCGAGGAGACCGGCGCGAACATCTCCATCGAGGACGACGGCACGGTGTACGTCGGAGCCGCCGACGGCCCGTCCGCGCAGGCTGCGATCGACAAGATCAACGCCATCGCGAACCCGCAGCTGCCGAAGGTGGGCGAGCGGTTCCTGGGGACCGTGGTCAAGACCACGGCGTTCGGCGCGTTCGTCTCGCTGCTGCCCGGCCGCGACGGCCTGGTGCACATCAGCAAGCTCGGCAACGGCAAGCGCATCGCCAAGGTCGAGGACGTCGTCAACGTCGGCTCGAAGATTCGCGTCGAGATCGCCGACATCGACAACCGGGGCAAGATCAGCCTGGTGCCGGTGCCCGACGAGGACACCGCGGACGCCTCCTCCGACGCGCCCGCGGCGGACAGTGCCGCGGACAACGCCGAGGCCTGACGCACGTCCTTCGACCGCCCGCGTCTCGTCCACCTTTGCGGTGGACGGGCGCGGGCGGTCGTGCGTGTGCGGCCGGTGCGGCGCGTTACGGTGCGGCCGGGGACGAGGCGGACGCCGACAGCAGCCCGAGTTCCCGCGCCCGCACCACCGCTTTGCGACGATTCGCGGCACCGAGCTTGCGGTAGAGCGACTTCAGATGCACCTTGACGGTATTGACGGACACGAACAGCTCGTCGGCGATCTCCGCGTTGCTCATCATGGTCGGCAGCAGTAGCAGAACGGCCCGTTCACGGCTGGTCAGCGGCTCGAGCAGGCACGGGGCGGCGGCCTCGCCGGAGGCCCCGCCCAGCCTGCCGATCAGCATCGACACGAATCCGCCGTGGGCATCGTCGATGCGGCCGTGCCGCTCCAGCAGCGCCCGGGCGCGGTCGCCGGCCAGTAGGAACGGCCGCGCGATGCCTGCGGTGGCGGCCACCGCGAGAGCGTGCGCCACAGCGGCCTGCGCTTCGCCGTCCCTACGCAGACGGTCGTGCGCCAAGGCGGCGAGCAACCAGGCGTCGACGGTGGGGCCGTTGTCGATGGGCGGCCCGTCGAGCAGAGCCGCCACCAGTTCGAGGCAGCGGCGCGGCTCGTTGGTCGCCAGGTGCGCCCGCGCGACGAGGACCGTCCGGTGCGCGCCTGGGCGGGCGAGACCCGGCTGTGCCCGTTCGGTGCCGGTCAGCAGCGCCTGAACCTCGTGCGGCCTTCCCTCGGCCAGCAGGATTTCGGCCTCGACGAGCTTGTACCATTCGGCGAGGAAGCGTGGCGCCACCCAGTCCGACATGCGCCGGCGCAGCGACACGAGGTGGGCTCGTGCCGCGGCGGCGTTGTCCGTCGAGAGGGCCAGCCGTGCCTGCACGAGCCCGAAACTGGTTTCGGTGTAGCGGTCGCGGAACTCGCCGAGGCACGCGTGTCCCCGTGCGACGGCCACCGAGCAGGCCCCGGTGTCCGCCTCGAGCAACCGGATCATCGACTCGGCCAGCAGCGCCGTGGCCGACGGCGGCAGAAAGGTCCAGCCCAGCTCGTCGGCGATGGCCAACGCACGGTCGACCTCGACGCGCGCCTCCCGGAGCCGTCCGGCCATCGCCTCGAGAACGGCGGTGTTGCCGTACAGGTGCAGGGCGAGCACGGGCGTCATGGCCGAGCGGGCGGCCACCGCCGTCGTCGTGGCGGCGAGCATGGCCTCGGCGGTGTCGAGGTCACCGGACCACAGCCTGCCCATCGCGAGGACGGTGGCGGCGGCGATCCGGTACACGGGGGCGGCCGGCAGGTCCGCCGGGGACACCGTCTCGAGCCGGCGGATCGCCTCCTGCGCGGCCCTGATCTGCCACGACGGATCGGCCTTCATCCAGGCGAGGACCGCGTCGAGCGTGACGAGGACCGTCTCGGTGAGCCGCGCATCGGCCGCCGGGAGCCGATCGAGCAGTTCTCGGGCGCGAGCCATGTGGGTGGCGACGCCGACAGGGTCGTACTCCGCGTACGCGGCGACCCCCGCGGCCGCAGCCACCTCGGGGTGGTCACCGACCAGATCGGCGGGCGCGTCCCGCAGCAGCGCCACCAGCGCCGGCCGTTCCGGACCCAGGATCTCCGCCCCCGCGACCCGTAGGACGAACCGGGCCAGCCCCAGCCAGTCCTCCGCGGCGCGCAGGTGACGGGCGGACTCGAGGAGCTCGCCGCGGTCGGCGAACCATCCGGCGGCCCGCCGGTGCAGCATCCGTCGGCGCTCGGGATCCTCGGTCCTGAGGCGGTGGCGCAGCAGGTCGCCGAAGAGTTGGTGGTAGCGATACCACGCTCGACGGTGGTTGAGCGCGACGACGAACAGGTTGTCCCGCTCGAGTCGGACCAGGAGCTGCTGCCCGTCCGTGCGCCCGGTCAGGGCATCGGCCAGTTCGCCGCAGACGCGTCCCACGACGCACGTGTCGAGCAGGAACTCCATCAGCTCCGGGTCCTGGCTGGCCAGCACCTCCTCCGCGAAGTAGTCGGCCACGGACCGCTCGTCGCCCGCAAGGGCTGCCACGGTGGCCGCCACGTCGTCCGACGTCCGGAGCGACAGGGCCGCGAGTCGCAGCCCGGCCGCCCACCCCTCGGTCTTGGCGACCAGGGTCTCGAGTTCATCGGGTCCGACGGCGACGTCGTGGTCGGCCAGCAGCGCTGCCGCCTCCGTGGCATCGAAGCGCAGCGCTTCCGCCCGGATCTCGGTCAACTCGCCACCGAGCCGGAGCCGTTGCAGGGGCAGCGCCGGATCGCTGCGGGTCGCGACCACCAGTCGCACGTTGCCCAGACCCCGGCGGACGGCCGCCGCGAGCGACTCCTCGGCCGGCGTCCCTGCCAGGAGGTGCATGTCGTCGAGCGCCAGGACGACAGGACGGGTAAGCCGGGCGCACGCGTCGACGAACACCGAGACGAACCGGGGGTCGAAGCTCGGTGGGACCCGCATGGTGGCCAGCAGCGAATCGGTGGGGAACCCGCCGACCATCCGGAGCGAATCCAGGACCCGCCCCCAGAACTGCGCCGGCTCGGCGTCCTCGCGCTCCACCGAGAGCCACGCCACCGGACCGGGATGTGTCGCCGCCCACGATGCCAGCAGCAGCGTCTTACCGGACCCGGCCGGCGCCGAGACGAGCACGAGGCCGGACTTCACTCCCTCTTCGAGGATGCGTTCCAGACGCGGGCGCCGCACGACCCGGCGGGGGAGTCGGGGCACGGAGGAGCGCGCCAACGACAGCGGCGGGGCATCGTCACCCTGCGCGCCGGCCGGTGGCCCCGTCATGAGAGTCAGGGTAGTACGGCGGGATCGAGGGGAACGGAAATCGAAACCGGGTCACGTATCCGACGAACCGGTCGCCGACCGCACGCACGGCGGCTCGTTCCGCGAGTGGTGCGGCGCGGGCACGACGTCGCTGTCGTAGTCGAACATCGCGGCGATGCGGACCTTGATCTCTTCCGTGGTCATCGTGGGGATGCGGCCGTTGGCGGCGCGTCGTGTGCTCATGTTGTCCTTCGCGTGGGGGTGGGGACGAGATGTCAGGCCCGGATCATCAGTGCGGCGAGGGCCACGGCGGCGGTCGTCACTACCGCGGTGAGGACGCCGGTGAGGACGGAGCCGGTATACGCACCCACGGGCACGGAGGCGACCGCCGCGGCGCCGCACACGATGCCGGAAATCGGCAAGGAGCGGGGCGTGTCGTGGCGGCCGCTACCGGGCCTACGCCATGCCGAGTTCTGCCGGCGGTTCCGGCGGGTGGACGGTGGGTTCACGGACATCGTCGATCCATTTCCTTCGATCGGGCGGCGGATGCACCCGACATGCGGCCACGAGAGAGGTTCGCGGTCGACTCCGACGGTAGGGCGGCCGCCGAGCCGTCTCCTCACCCTCGGCGGGTGAACCGGCACGGGCGGGTGAATGCCGTGGTACCGCGTGGTGTTCCGGTTCCGGGGCGGCCCCCCACGCGACACCGACCGTCGGTTTGTTTCGCCGAATCCGGTTCGCGCATGCCCGGCCGATGGTTCGCTGTAGCAGTGACAGCTTCAGTTGATGTTGTCGGCACGCGACGGAGCTCGAACCTCGCACTGGCAACCTGGGTCTCGGCGATCAACTTCTGGGCCTGGAACATGATCGGTCCCCTGTCCACGACCTATGCGAGCGATCTGTCGCTCAGCAGCACCCAGGCGTCGATCCTCGTGGCGACGCCCATCCTCGTGGGTTCTCTGGGGCGCATCGTGGTGGGTTCGCTCACGGACCGCTACGGCGGACGGGTCATGTTCATTGCGATCTCGCTGGCGTCGATCCTGCCGGTGCTGGCCGTCGGGGTGGCCGGCAGCGTGGGTTCCTATCCGCTCCTGCTCGTCTTCGGCTTCTTCCTCGGCATCGCGGGCACGATCTTCGCGGTCGGCATTCCGTTCGCGAACAACTGGTACGAGCCGGCCCGGCGCGGCTTCGCCACCGGCGTGTTCGGTGCCGGCATGGTGGGCACCGCGCTGTCCGCGTTCTTCACCCCCCGGTTCGCGCAGTGGTTCGGCCTGCTGACCACCCACGTCGTCGTCGCGGTGGCACTCGCCGTCACGGCCGCGGTGTGCATCCTCGTGATGCGCGACTCGCCGGAGTTCCATCCGAACACCGACCCGGTCGTTCCCAAACTGAGGGCAGCCCTGAAACTGCGGGTCACGTGGGAGATGTCGTTCCTCTACGCGGTCGTCTTCGGCGGCTTCGTCGCGTTCAGCAACTACCTGCCCACCTACATCAAGACGATCTACGGATTCTCGGCCGTCGACGCGGGCGCCCGCACAGCGGCCTTCGCGCTGGCCGCGGTGATCGCCCGGCCCATCGGCGGGGCGCTGTCCGACCGGATCGCCCCCAAGTATGTCGTGCTCGCGTCGTTCACGGGCACGGCGGTCATGGCGGCAGTCGCCGCCACGCAACCGCCGCCGGACGTGTGGTCGGCCACGACGTTCATCCTGCTCGCGGTTTTTCTCGGCATGGGCACCGGCGGAGTGTTCGCATGGGTCGCGCGTCGCGCGCCCGCCAAGTCTGTGGGATCGGTGACCGGCATCGTCGCCGCCGCGGGCGGGCTCGGCGGGTACTTCCCGCCGCTGGTCATGGGTGCCACCTACGACCCCGTCGACAACGACTACACCGTGGGTCTGTTGCTCCTCGTGGCGACTGCGCTCGTCGCGCTGGCCTATACCGCGGTGAAACTGCGCGCCCACGAGAACGTTCCGACCGGAAACTGACGTCGAGTCCGAAGGGAGAAACGTGACCACCCATCACACCGGAGGACCCGCGGAGGAGCTGCTGCGCCGCAGCGGGCGGTTCTTCACCGCAGGCGAGGTCTCCGACGACGGCCGCACCGTGACCCGTCACGGCGGTCGCGACGGCGACATCTTCTACCGCGATCGCTGGAGCCACGACAAGGTCGTCCGGTCCACCCACGGCGTGAACTGCACGGGATCGTGTTCGTGGAAGATCTACGTCAAGGACGGCATCATCACCTGGGAGACCCAGGAGACCGATTATCCGTCGGTCGGTCCGGACCGGCCCGAATACGAACCGCGCGGCTGCCCGCGCGGCGCGGCGTTCTCCTGGTACACCTACTCGCCGACCCGGGTGCGCTACCCCTACGCCCGCGGCGTGCTCGTCGAGATGTACCGCGAGGCCAGAGCCCGGCTCGGTGACCCCGTGCTGGCCTGGGCCGACATCCAGAACGACCCGCAGCGACGCCGCCGGTACCAGCGGGCCCGCGGCAAGGGCGGTCTGGTCCGGGTCACGTGGGCCGAGGCCACCGAGATGATCGCCGCCGCGCACGTGCACACCGTCAAGGAGTACGGCCCCGACCGGGTGGCCGGATTCTCGCCCATCCCGGCGATGTCGATGGTGTCGTTCGCGGCCGGTTCCCGGTTCGTCGAGTTGATCGGCGGCGTCATGACCTCCTTCTACGACTGGTACGCCGACCTGCCCGTCGCATCGCCCCAGGTGTTCGGCGACCAGACCGACGTGCCGGAGTCCGGCGACTGGTGGGACGCGGCGTACCTGATGATGTGGGGATCGAACGTCCCCGTCACCCGGACACCGGACGCGCACTGGATGACCGAGGTCCGTTACCGCGGCACCAAGGTCGTCGTCGTCAGCCCCGACTACGCCGACAACACGAAGTTCGCCGACGAGTGGATGCCGTGCGCGGCGGGCACCGACGGGGCGCTGGCCATGGCGATGGGGCACGTCGTGCTCACCGAGTGCTTCGTGCGACGGCGGGTGCCGTTCTTCGTCGACTACGTCCGCCGGTACACCGACCTGCCGTTCCTGGTCCGGCTCGAGGAACGCGACGGCAGGCTGGTGCCCGGCAAGAACCTCACCGCCGCCGACCTCGGCCAGGACGTGGAGAACGCGGCGTTCAAGCCGGTGCTGCTCGACGGTGCCACCGACACGGTCGCGGTGCCGCACGGCTCCCTCGGGTTCCGCTACGGCGACGACGGAGCCGGAAAATGGAACCTGGACCTGGGCGATCTCGTGCCGGCGCTGACCGTCGCGCATCGGGACGACGCCGCGGACGAGACCGCGCTCGTCCATCTGCCCGGTTTCGACACCGTCGACGGCCACGGCGAGACCGTCGAACGCGGCGTCCCCGTGCGGCGGGTGGGCGGACATCTGGTGTGCACGGTGTTCGACCTCATGCTGGCCCAGTACGGCGTCGCGCGTCCGGGACTGCCCGGACACTGGCCCAGCGGGTACGACGACCCGGCCTCGCCGTACACCCCCGCCTGGCAGGAGCCGATCACCGGGGTCTCCGCCGCACAGGCCGTCCGGATCGCGCGCGAGTTCGCCCGCAACGCGGAGGAATCCGGCGGCCGGTCCATGATCATCATGGGTGCCGGCATCTGCCAGTGGTTCCACGGCGACACCACCTACCGGGCAATTCTCGCCTTGCTGATGCTCACCGGTTCCATGGGCCGCAACGGCGGCGGCTGGGCACACTACGTGGGTCAGGAGAAGTGCCGTCCGGTCACCGGGTGGGCCGCGATGGCCATGGGAACGGACTGGTCCCGCCCGCCTCGGCAGATGGCGGGAACCTCCTACTGGTACGTCCACACGGACCAGTGGCGCTACGACGGGTACCGCGCCGACGCGCTCGCGAGCCCGCTCGGGCGGGGCCGGTTCCGCGACAAGCACACGATGGACGTGATGGTCTCCGCCGTCGCGATGGGGTGGACTCCGTTCTACCCGCAGTTCGATCGCAACACGCACGACCTCGCCGACGAGGCGCGAGCAGCAGGCGAGGACATCCCCGCGTACGTCGCCCGGAAACTCGCGAGCGGCGAGGTGAAGCTGTCGGTCACCGACCCGGACAACCCGCGCAACTGGCCGCGGGTGCTGAACGTGTGGCGGTCCAACCTGCTCGGCTCGTCCAGCAAGGGCAACGAGTACTTCCTGCGGCACCTGCTCGGGACCGACGCCAACATCCAGGGCGCCCCCACCGGCCCGGACCAGCGTCCACACGACGTCGAAGGTCCGGACGAGGTGCCCGAAGGCAAACTCGACCTGCTGATGTCGATCGACTTCCGGATGACGTCGACAACCCTGTTCTCCGACGTGGTGCTGCCCGCCGCGACATGGTACGAGAAGGGCGACCTGTCGAGCACCGACATGCATCCCTATATCCACGCGTTCAGTCCCGCGATCGACCCGCCGTGGGAGACCCGTTCCGACTACGAGGCATTCGGCGCCGTCGCGAAGGTGTTCAGCGCGCTGGCGTCGAAGCACCTCGGCACCCGCACCGACATCGTGCTCGGCACTCTGCAGCACGACACCCCGGGGGCGATGGCGTATCCGTCGGGCACGGAGAACAACTGGCGCGTGACCGGGGAGGTGCCGGTCCCGGGCAGGACCATGGGCCCGCTCGCGGTCGTCGAACGGGACTACGGGGCGATCGCCGACAAGTGGTCGACCCTCGGGCCGCTCGTCGACACCCTCGGCCTGACCACCAAGGGCGTCACGACGCACCCGGTGCAGGAGGTCGCGGAACTCGCCGAGAAGTTCGGCGTGATGAATTCCGGTGCGGGCGAGGGCCGCCCGGCGGTCACCAGCGCCGAACGCATGGCCGACGTCATCCTCGCGCTGTCGGGCACCTCGAACGGACGGCTCGCGGTCGAGGGCTTCCGCGAACTCGAGAAGCGTACCGGCCGCCGGCTCGTGCACCTCGCCGAGGGCAGTGAGGAACGCCGTATCACCTACGCCGACACCCAGTCCCGCCCGGTCCCCGTGATCACCAGCCCGGAATGGTCCGGCAGCGAGACCGGTGGGCGCCGCTACGCCCCGTTCACGGTGAACATCGAGGAACTCAAACCGTTCCACACGCTCACCGGCCGCATGCACTTCTACGTCGATCACGACTGGATCGAGGAACTCGGCGAACAACTCCCCACCTACCGCCCGCCGCTGGACATGTCGCGCCTGTTCGGTGAACCGGCCGTCGGCAGCGGCGACGGCGTCGGACTGACCGTGCGGTACCTCACCCCGCACTCGAAGTGGTCGATCCACTCCGAGTACCAGGACAACCTGTTCATGTTGTCGCTCTCACGCGGTGGACCGACCATGTGGATGAGCCCGGCGGACGCGGCGAAGATCTCGGTGCGGGACAACGACTGGGTCGAGGCCGTCAACCGCAACGGCGTCGTGGTGTGCCGCGCAATCGTCTCGCACCGCATGCCCGAAGGTGTGGTGTACGTCTACCACGCGCAGGAGCGCACCATCGACGTGCCGCTCACCGACACCACCGGTACCCGCGGCGGCATCCACAACTCGGTCACGAAGATCCTGATCAAACCCACCCACATGGCAGGCGGCTACGCGCAGACCGCCTTCGCGTTCAACTACCTCGGGCCCACCGGAAATCAACGCGACGAGGTGACGGTCGTACGCCGCCGGTCGCAGGAGGTCACGTACTGATGTCGATGCTCACGACCACGACCGGCGAAGCGAGGCCGGCATGAAGGTGATGGCCCAGATGGCGATGGTGATGAACCTCGACAAGTGCATCGGTTGTCATACCTGCTCGGTCACCTGCAAGCAGGCCTGGACGAACCGTTCCGGCACCGAATACGTGTGGTTCAACAACGTGGAGACCCGGCCCGGCCAGGGATACCCGCGCACCTACGAGGACCAGGACCGCTGGCGGGGCGGATGGATCCGCGACCGCAACGGGCGGCTGCGGCTGCGTGACGGCGGCCGGTGGAGCAAGCTGTTCCGGATCTTCTCGAATCCGAAGATGCCGGCGATCGACGACTACTACGAGCCGTGGACCTACGACTACGAGAACCTCACCACCGCGCCGCTCGGCGACCAGATCCCGGTGGCACCGCCTCGCAGTCTGATCAGTGGCAAGCCGATGAAGGTCGAATGGTCGGCGAACTGGGACGACGATCTCGGCGGCTCCCCGGAGATCGTGCCCGACGATCCGGTGCTGAAGAAGATCGGCGAGCAGGTCCGGCTCGAACTCGAACAGACCTTCATGTTCTACCTGCCTCGCATCTGCGAGCACTGCCTGAACCCGTCGTGCGTCTCGTCGTGCCCGTCCGGAGCGATGTACAAGCGCGTCGAGGACGGCATCGTTCTCGTCGACCAGGACCGCTGTCGCGGCTGGCGGATGTGCGTGTCCGGATGTCCTTACAAGAAGGTGTATTTCAACCACAAGACCGGCAAGGCCGAGAAGTGTACGTTCTGCTATCCGCGCGTGGAGGTGGGCCTGCCCACCGTGTGTTCCGAAACCTGTGTGGGTCGGCTGCGCTACATCGGCCTCGTGCTCTACGACGCCGACCGGGTGCTCGAGGCCGCGTCCGTCGAGGACGAGAAGGACCTCTACGACGCACTGCGGCAGGTGCTGCTCGACCCCGCCGACCCGGACGTGATCGCCGGCGCCCGCGCCGAGGGCATCTCCGACGAATGGATCGAGGCCGCCCAGCGGTCACCCGTGTACGCGTTGATCGACACGTACCGGGTCGCGTTGCCCCTGCATCCGGAATACCGCACGATGCCGATGGTCTGGTACGTGCCGCCGCTGTCCCCGGTGGTCGACGCGGTCTCGCGCGACGGTCACGACGGCGAGGACATGGGCAATCTGTTCGGTGCCCTCGAATCACTGCGTATCCCGATCGAGTATCTGGCGGGACTGTTCACCGCGGGCGACACCGACGCCGTCGAAGCGGTGCTGCACCGGCTCGCCGCGATGCGGTCGTACATGCGCGACATCAACCTGGGCCGGGACACGCGACCGGAGATCCCCGACGCCGTCGGCATGACCGAGGAGCAGATGTACGAGATGTACCGCCTGCTCGCCCTGGCCAAGTACGACGAGCGGTACGTGATCCCGACCGCCTACGCCGCCGAGGGCCACCGGCTCGAGGAATCCGCCACCGACTGCGCACTGTCGTACGACGGCGGCCCCGGAATGTACGACTCCGGGCCGTTCGGGGAGGCCAGCGGCGGTCCGGTCCCGGTCGCGGTGGAGACCTTCCATGCGCTCCGGCAGCGGCAGACCTCCGAGGGGATGGCGGCGAACGCGTCGAATCCCTCCCGTGTGAACCTGCTCAACTGGGACGGCAAGGGCGTGCCCCAGGGCCTGTTCCCGGCCGGGCATCGGGTCGAGGACCGGGGGAGTGGGCAATGAGGGTGCGGATACGCCGTGGGCGCGACACCGCGACGCGGCAACTGCAACACCGGCTGATCCGGCAGGCGGCCTCGCTGCTGCTGGCATACCCCGACGATCGGCTGCCGTCCCGTCTCGCGACCGTCGACGGTCTTCTCGGGCACGTCACCGGGGCGCCGGCGCAGTTGCTGAGCCGGACGCTCGCCGCCCTGCGCGACGCCGATCCGTTTGCTGCGCAGGCCGACTACGTCGACACCTTCGACATGCGCCGGCGGTCGACGATGTATCTCACGTACTGGACCGGCGGTGACACCCGCAATCGCGGCACAGCGATCCACGCGTTCGCCCAGGCCTACCGGGACGCCGGCGTGGAGCCACCGACCGGGGAAGCGCCCGATCATCTGCCGGTGGTGCTCGAGTTCGCCGCCACCGTCGACCCGGACGCGGGGGAGCGACTGCTCGCCGCGCACCGGGTCCCGATCGACGTGCTCCGAATCGCGCTCGAGAAACGCGATTCCTGCTATGCGGCGACGATCGGGGCGGTGTGCGCGACGTTGCCTCCGGTCGGCGATCAGGAAGTCCACCGCGCCCGGTACCTCGCCGAGACCGGGCCGCCCGCCGAGGCGATCGGCCTCGAACCGTTCACCCTCACGGTCCCACCGCGCCGCACTGCACCCGCCGCGGAGCAGACCCGAGTCGAAGGAGTCGGCTGACATGTCCGCAGGGGAGATCTTCTGGGACGTCGCGCCGTACGTCACGATCGCCGTGGTCGTCGTGGGTACGTGGTGGCGCTACCGTTACGACAAGTTCGGCTGGACCACGCGTTCGTCTCAGCTCTACGAGAGTCGGCTGCTGCGCATCGCCAGCCCGATGTTCCACTTCGGGATCCTCGTGGTGATCGTGGGGCACGTGATCGGTCTGCTCATTCCACAGTCCTGGACCGATGCGGTCGGCCTGAGTCAGCACGCGTATCACGTACAGGCGGTGACGCTGGGCACCATCGCCGGGATCGCCACCCTCGTCGGAATCCTGTTGCTGATCTACCGTCGCCGCACCCGTGGACCGGTGTTCATGGCGACCACGGCCAACGACAAGCTCATGTATGTCGTCCTCGTCGCCGCGATCGTCGCGGGACTCGCCACGACTCTGATGGGGTCGGGTGTCGTGGGCGAGGAGCACAACTACCGCGAGACCGTCTCGCCGTGGTTCCGATCCATCTGGATCCTGCAGCCGCGCGGCGATCTCATGGTGCAGGCACCCCTGTCGTTCCAGCTGCACGCGCTGATCGCCTTGATCCTGTTCGCGCTGTGGCCGTTCACCCGCCTGGTGCATGCCTTCAGCGCGCCGATCGGATACCTGTTCCGGCCGTACGTGGTCTACCGCAGCCGCGACGTCGCCGCGAAGGGACAGCTCGTCGGGTCGCAGCCGCGCCGCCGCGGGTGGTGACCGGATCGGCCGGAGAGCGCCGCGTGTAGTGTGAGTTGTTCAGTCCAGCACACCCACTCGCCTGTAGGACCGTCGAACATCTTCATGGCTGCCACCCGCCGCTCCGCCGCCCCGTCCGTCGCCGTATCCACGTCGGCGTCCACCGAGCCCGACGCCGGGGTGCGACGCACCCTCCTGCCCGGAGGTCTGCGCGTCGTCACCGAGCACGTGCCCGGCGTGCGTTCGGCCGCCGTGGGTGTCTGGGTGGGCGTCGGCTCCCGCGACGAGCAGCCCTCCGTCGCCGGTGCGGCCCACTTCCTCGAACACCTGCTGTTCAAGGCCACCCCCACCCGGACGGCGCTCGACATCGCCGAACTCGTCGACGGCGTCGGCGGTGAACTCAACGCGTTCACCTCGAAGGAGCACACCTGCTTCTATGCCCACGTGCTCGACGACGACCTGTCCCTGGCCGTCGACCTCGTCGCCGACGTCGTGCTGCGCGGCCGATGCCGCAGCGCCGACGTCGACCTGGAACGGCAGGTCGTCCTCGAGGAGATCGCGATGCGCGACGACGATCCCGAGGATCTGCTCGGGGACGCCTTCCTCACCGCGCTGTACGGCGACCACCCGATCGGTCGGCCCATCATCGGCTCGGTCGAATCGATCGAGGCGATGACCCGTACCCAGCTGCACTCGTTCCACGTGCGGCGGTACACGCCGGACCGCATGGTCGTCGCCGTCGCCGGCAACGTCGACCACGACCACACCGTCGAACTGGTCCGTCGGGCCTTCGCCGGGCACCTCGACCCCGCCGCGACCGCCGCCCCCCGGCGGGAGGGCAGTCTCCGCCTGCGCACGGCGCCGACGCTGAGCATCACCGACCGCGACGGTGAGCAGGCGCACCTGGCGGTCGGTGTGCGGTCCTTCGGCCGTCACGACCCCCGGCGCTGGGCGCTGTCGGTACTCAACGCCGCCGTCGGCGGCGGCTTGAGCTCACGGCTGTTCCAGGAGATCCGGGAGCAGCGCGGCCTCGCCTACTCGGTGTACTCCGGTGTGGACACCTTCGCCGACACCGGTGCGTTCTCCGTCTACGCCGGGTGCCAGCCCGAGAACCTCGGCGAGGTCGCCGGCCTCGTCCGTGAGGTGCTCACCGACGTCGCCGACAACGGCGTCACCGAGGCCGAGTGCGCCCGTGCCAAGGGCTCGCTGCGCGGTGCGCTGGTCCTCGGTCTCGAGGACACCGGGGCCCGGATGAATCGGATCGGCCGCAGCGAACTGAGCTACGGCACCCACTGGAGCGTCACCGAGACACTCGAGCGGATCTCGTCGGTGAGCGCGACGGAGGTCCGCGAGGTCGCCGCCGAACTGCTGCACCGGCCGTTCGCTGCGGCCGTCGCCGGGCCGTACCGGCGGCCCCGGGACCTGCCCGCCTCGGTGCGCGCTCTCGTCGCGTGACCGCGGCCTGACCACGGGCAGGGACGTCCGGTTGCGTAGGCTGCTGCGGGACGGATCGGACGAGGAAGCGTGGAGAGTCAAGTGAACGCAGCAGCAATCCGGGTCGGTGTGCTCGGCGCCAAGGGCAAGGTCGGACAGGCGATCTGCGCGGCCGTCGAGGCGGCCACCGACCTCGAGCTCGTCGCCGCGGTCGACCGGGACGACAGCCTCGAGGACTTCGTCACCTCCCGCGCACAGGTGGTGGTGGACTTCACCCATCCCGACGTGGTCATGGGCAATCTGCAGTTCCTCGTCGAGCACGGCATCCACGCGGTCGTCGGCACCACCGGATTCGACGAGGCACGACTGGGCAGGGTCCGCGACTGGCTGGCCGCGACACCTGAGGTCGGCGTCCTGATCGCGCCGAACTTCGCGATCGGTGCCGTGCTGTCGATGCGCTTCGCGCAGGCCGCCGCGCGGTTCTTCGACTCCGTCGAGGTCATCGAGTTGCACCACCCCAACAAGGCGGACGCGCCCTCCGGCACGGCCTACCGCACCGCGGCGCTCATCGCCGAAGCCCGCGCCGCGGCCGGCGTGGGCCGCAGCCCGGACGCCACGACCACCGAACTCGACGGTGCCCGCGGCGCCGACGTGGCGGGGGTGCGGGTGCACTCGGTGCGCCTGGCCGGCCTCGTCGCCCACCAGGAGGTGCTGCTCGGCACCCAGGGCGAGACCCTGACCATCCGTCACGACTCGATCGACCGTTCCTCCTTCGCGCCCGGCGTGCTGCTCGGCGTGCGTGAGATCGGCGGCCGGCCCGGCCTCACCGTCGGCATCGACCCGCTCCTCGACCTGTGAGGCGCGACCTGGTCAAGGTCCTGGCGCCGATCGTCTTCATCGTCCTCGCGCTGGGGTTCTACTTCGTGCTCCTCGGCGGGCGTGGGCTCGAACTGGTGCGCTCGGGCGAGGCTGCGGCCGTCGGGCTCGGCATCGGCGTGCTGCTGCTGCCGTTGGTGGGCGTGTGGATCGTCTACGCCACCCTGCGGGCCGGTCTCCAGCATCAGCACCTGTCCCGCCGGATCCACGAGGAGGGCCTCGAACTCGACGTGAGCGATCTGCCGCGCCGGCCCTCGGGACGGGTCGACCGCGACGCCGCCGACGCCCTGTTCGAGCAGGTCAAGGAGGAGTGGGAGGCCGACCCGGACAACTGGCGCCACTCGTACCGGCTGGCCCGCGCCTACGACTACGCCGGTGACCGCGGCCGGGCCCGGGAGACCATGCGCCGGGCGGTCGCCCTCGAGAAGCTCGAACGCACACAGTCCCCCGACTGATCCCGCGCCGAGCGAATGTATCGGTCCTCTCCTCGGCAGTCGCGGGCGGTACATGCGCTCGATCCACGTCGGCGGCACCCGCACCCGGCCCGGCGCGGGTGGCGGGTGCCGTTGCGGGGCACGGACACCGCGCGGCCGGCGACGTACCCTGCAGGGTGTGACCGAGGCTCCTGCCGACGGCGAGCGCACGCTGCTCGTCGTCCACCACACCCCGTCCCCGTCGACCCGCGAGTTGCTCGAGGCGGTGCTCGCCGGGGCGCACGACCCCGACATCGCCGGGGTGCGGGTGCGGACGGTGCCCGCGCTCGGTGCGACGGTGCCGGATGTGCTCGCCGCCGACGGCTACGTGTTCGGCACCACCGCGAACTTCGGGTACATGTCGGGGGCCCTGAAGCACTTCTTCGACACCGTCTACTACCCGTGCCTCGACGCGGTCGCAGGGCGGCCGTACGGGCTGTGGGTGCACGGCAACAACGACACCGCGGGCGCCGTTGCCTCCGTGCGGAAACTCGTCACGGGCCTCGCCCTGGCGCAGGTCACGCAGGACCTCGAGATCACCGGTCCGATCGACGCGAAGGTCCGGGAGCGCTGCTACGAGCTCGGGGCGACCGTCGCGGTGTCCGTGTCACCGGAGGTCTGACCGCGCGGACACCGCGCGGCGCGTCAGAGCAGCTTCTCGACGAACTTCGTCAGACCCTTCTCGGCGGTCTCCATCGCCATCCTCTGCGCCTTCTTCACCATGAAGCCGGGCAGCGGGATCTTCGGGTCGATCGTGAGGGTGAAGTCCACCCGGGTGCCGCTCTCGGTGGCGGTGAGGGTGTAGGTGCCGTCCTGCTGATGCTGCTGGTGGCTCTCGATCAGGGTCCAGGACATCGACTCGTCGCCGTTCCAGAAGTAGTCCACCACCTGTTCGTCGTGAATTCCGATGATGGACACGGTCATCCGGACGCGGTGGGGGCGGCCGTCCGGGTGGGTGGTCTCGACGACGACGGTCTTGTGCGGACCGGACCACTCCGGCAGTCGATCGACCGCGGCGATGCCCGCCATCACGCGACTCGGGTCGGCCTTGATCTCGAAACTGCTGGAACTGCTGACGGCCATGCGCTCACTTCCTCGGCTTTCGGGTGACGTGCGTCGGCAATGTACCGCACCGCCTCCCGCTCAACCGTCCTCGCGCTCGGAGGTTTCGGACGGACCCGCTCCGGTTTCGTCGGCGGGGCGCCTCGTGGCGCGCTCGTCGGCGCGGCGCTGGTATCGCATCTGTTCGCGCAGCGCCCCCTGGACGGCCTGCGACACCCACGAGTTCAGCGACACACCGTTCTGGGCCGCCGCCTCCTCGGCGCGGGCCTTGATCTGCTCGACCAGGCGCAGGGTCACCCGGCTGATGTCTCCGGTGACGTCCTCGAAAGTCTGGGCAGGGCTGGGGGTTTCGGCGGACATCTCCGACCGCACCTCGAGTACGGCGTCGTCGCCGTCCAGACGTACGGTGACCACCCGGTCGCCGAGTTCGCCCGAGATCTCCGCCGCCATGTCCGACAGTGCCTGCAGCACGGCCAGGCGGGCGGGCGCAGCGACCGCTGCGGCGAGGGCCGCCGCGGTCCGGCGGGTCTGTTCGTCGCCGAGTTCCGCGGCGGCGACGAGGGAATCGGTGATCGCATCCAGATACGGATCGAGGCGCATGACGCCATCATGACGTCATATGTGATGTCAGTCAAGGCGTCGGAATGCAGCCCGCGGTCGGGTGCCGCCCCGCGCGGCGCTACGGTCGACTGGATCGACAACCTGGAGGAGAACCGATGGCGCCCGAGCCAGTCACGCTCAAGGTCAGGCTGGTGGCCAAGACCGAGTTCGTCCCGCCCGCCGACGTGCCCTGGGAGACCGACGCCGACGGCGGAGAGGCACTCGCCGAGTTCGCAGGCCGGGCGTGCTACCAGAGCTGGTCCAAGCCGAACCCCCGCACGGCCACCAATGCCGGATACCTGCGCCACCTGCTCACGGTCGGGCACCTGTCCGTGCTTGAGCACGGTTCGGTGAGCTTCTACATCACCGGCATCTCCCGGTCCTGCACCCACGAACTCATCCGGCACCGGCACTTCTCCTATTCCCAGCTGTCCCAGCGGTTCGTCCGCGGCAGCGACGCTCCGGTCGTGGTCCCGCCGGCCGTGGCGGGGGACCCGCGGCTCGAGGAACTGTTCCTCGCTGCCGCCGAGTCCAGCCGGGCCGCGTACATCGAACTGCTCGACGCGCTCGACGAGAAGCTCTCCCATCTGCCCGAGGGGCCGATCCGTGCGAAGCAGGCCCGTGAGGCCGCGCGATCGGTGCTGCCCAACGCCACCGAGACCCGCGTCGTCGTCACCGGCAACTACCGGTCCTGGCGGCACTTCGTGGCTATGCGCGCGACCGAGCACGCCGACGTCGAGATTCGCCGCCTCGCCGTCGAGTGCCTGCGTCAGCTGCAGGACGTCGCGCCGAACATCTTCGGCGACTTCACCATCACCCGTCTGCCCGACGGTTCCGAGGTCGCCGCCGGTGCCTTTGCGACCGACACCTGACCGGCAGGTGTGTGTGGAACAGCCCGGGTCACGCGGTAGCCTTCTGACCATGACCAACGGTGATTCCGCTTCTGCTGTCGAGCTTCCGTTCGGCACCATCGCCACAGCGATGGTGACCCCGTTCACCGCCGACGGCAAGCTCGACGTGGACGCGGGTGTGCGTCTTGCCGCCTATCTGGTCGACGGCGGCTGCGATGCGCTGGTTCTCGCGGGCACCACCGGCGAATCGCCGACCACCACCGAGAACGAGAAGCTCGAACTGATGCGCGCCGTGCTCGCCGCGGTGGGGGACCGCGCGAAGATCATCGCCGGCGCCGGCAGCAACGACACCGCCCACAGCGTCGAACTCGCCCGCGACGCCGCGCGAGCCGGCGCCCACGGGCTGCTCGTCGTCACCCCGTACTACTCCCGGCCGCCGCAGGCAGGGCTCTACGCCCACTTCACGGCCGTCGCGAACGCCACCGACCTGCCCGTCATGCTCTACGACATCCCGCCGCGCTCGGTCGTGCCGATCGAAACGGAGACGCTGCGCCGGCTCGCCGAGCATCCCCGCATCGTGGCGGTCAAGGACGCCAAGGGCGATCTCAACGCCGGCGCCGAACTCATCGGCACCACCGACCTGAAGTTCTACTCCGGAGACGACCCGCTCAACCTCCCGTGGCTGTCCGTCGGTGCCGTCGGATTCGTCAGTGTCATCGGACATCTCGTGCCCGGCCGCCTGCGGGAGCTGTACGACGCCTTCCAGGCCGGTGATCTCGTCCGCGCCCGCGCGATCAACCTGAGCCTCATGCCGATCCTGCGTGCCGTCTCCCGCCTCGGGGGGGTGAGCGCGTCGAAGGCGGGCCTGCGGTTGATGGGTCTCGACGTCGGCGAGCCTCGCCTGCCCCAGGTGGCGCCGACCTCCCTGCAGATCGACGCACTAGCCGCAGACCTGCACGCCGCAGGGGTGCTCGCGTGAGCCGCCCGTCGCGCGGCCGGGGCCGCGCCACCCGCAACGCCGGACCGCCCAGCACCCGGCCGGTGCGCCGGACCGTGCAGAACTCGGCCGACACCCAGCGGCCCGATCCGCGCAAGGTCGCGGACATGTCCGTGCGGCTGGGCACCCCGCCGAAGGCACCGCCCAAGGGGCTGCGCGTCGTCGCGCTCGGCGGCATCGGCGAGATCGGCCGCAACATGACGGTCTTCGAGCACCAGGGCAAGCTCCTCGTCATCGACTGCGGCGTGCTCTTCCCCGAGGACCAGCAGCCGGGCGTCGACCTCATCCTGCCGGACTTCCGGCACATCGAGGACCGCATGGACGACGTCGAAGCCGTCGTCCTGACCCACGGGCACGAGGACCACATCGGGGCAGTGCCGTTCCTGTTGCGGCTGCGTCCCGACATCCCGGTCGTGGGTTCGAAGTTCACCCTCGCTCTCGTCGCCGCGAAATGCCGCGAGCACCGGCTGCGCCCCAACCTCGTCGAGGTCGTCGAGGGCGACAAGACCACGCACGGGCCGTTCGAGTGCGAGTACTTCGCCGTCAACCACTCGATCCCGGACGCGCTCGCCGTCGCCGTCCGTACCGAGGCCGGCCTCGTGCTGCACACCGGCGATATCAAACTCGACCAGTTGCCGCTCGACGGCCGCCTCACCGACCTCGCCGGATTCTCCCGGCTCGGCGACGAGGGAGTCGACCTGTTCCTCGTCGACTCCACCAACGCCGAGGTGCCCGGCTTCGTGATGCCGGAACGCGAAATCGGCGGCGTGCTGGACAATGTCATCGGTAAGGCCACCCAGCGTGTGATCGTCGCGTCCTTCGCCAGCCACGTGCATCGCATCCAGCAGGTCGTCGACGTCGCCGAGCGGTACAACCGCCGCATCGCCTTCGTGGGGCGGTCGATGGTGCGCAACATGCAGATCGCGCAGGATCTCGGCTACCTGCGGGTGCCGGACGGGCTCGTCGTCGACCTCGACACCGCGGCGACGCTGCCCGACAACCGGCTCGTGCTGATCTCCACCGGCTCCCAAGGTGAACCGCTGTCCGCACTCTCCCGGATGGCGCGGGGCGAGCACCGCCAGATCAACATCCGGGCCGACGACCTCGTCGTCCTGGCGTCCTCGCTGATCCCGGGCAACGAGAACTCGGTGTTCGCGGTCGTCAACGGCCTCGCCAAGCGGGGCGCCACCGTCGTCACCCAGCAGAATGCGAAGGTGCACGTCTCCGGCCACGCCTCCGCGGGCGAGCTGCTGTACCTGTACAACGCGGTACGCCCGACGAACGCGATGCCGGTGCACGGGGAATGGCGGCACCTGCGGGCCAACGCGAAGCTCGCCGAAGCGACCGGGGTGCCGCGCGAGCGGATCGTGCTGGCCGAGGACGGCGTGGTCGTCGACCTCGTCGACGGGCTCGCGGAGATCGTCGGGCAGGTGCCGGTCGGCCACGTCTACGTCGACGGCCTGTCCGTCGGCGACGTCGGCGAATCCACCCTGTCGGACCGGCTGATCCTCGGCGAGGGCGGCTTCATCTCGATCTCCGTCGCCGTGGACGAGAGTGGTCGTGCCGTGAGCACGCCCGGGGTGTCCGGGCGCGGCTTCTCCGACGACCCGGGAGCGCTGTCCGAGGCCGCGCAGCTCGTGGACAAGGTTCTCAACGAGCTCGCTGCCGAGGGCATCGACGACGCCCATCGCATCGCCCAGGCGATCCGCCGCGTCGTCGGGCGCTGGGTGTCCGACACCTACCGGCGCCGGCCGATGATCGTGCCGACGGTGATCACCGTTCCGGGCCCGGCGTAGCCGTACTCCGCGGCGCCGGACGGTCCGGCCCGTCCGGCGCTACAGTGGGCCGGGTGAGCCTCGCCCGTGACGAACGACACGCACTCGTCCGCACCATGACGCAGACCGGCCCCGACGCCCCCACCCTGTGCGGGGACTGGACCACCCGGGACCTGGCCGCCCATCTCGTGGTCCGCGAACGCCGGATCGACACGATGCCGGGCATCGTCCTGCCGCCCCTGGCCGGGCACACCGAGCGGGTGCGCGCCGGGGCGGCGGACCGGCCGTGGGAGCAGCTGCTCGCCGACATCGAGTCCGGACCGCCCGTCTGGTCGCCGTTGTACCTCGTCGACGGACTCGCCAATGCCGCGGAGATGTTCGTCCACCACGAGGACGTGCGCCGCGCCGCGCCCGGGTGGGAGCCGCGGCCGCTCGACGCGTCGACCCAGGACCGCCTGTGGCAGATGGCCCGGCAGATCGGCCGGCGTGGTTACCGCGGCACCGACGTCACGGTCGTGTTCGAGCGCCCCGACGGCACCCGCGCGACGGTCCGGCGGCGCGGTCCGCGGACCGTGATCCTGCGGGGCGAGCCCGCCGAGTTGTTGCTGCACGCCTTCGGCCGTGACGAGGTGCGCGTCGAGACCACCGGGCCGGCCGCCGACGTCGCCGAGGTCGCCGCGTCCGGTCGCGGCGTCTGATCCGCCCCGGCACCCGTGTGACCACCGCGTGCGGCTGATGCCGGTGTTGCGGATGGTTCGGTTGTGGACATTGCGACTAACCTGACGGGTATGGCAGGAAAGTCGGGTGCCCGCGGATCGTCGTCGACGACCTCACGGTCGAGGTCGGGTGCGCGCGGCTCGTCCGGGGCCACGGGTGCGTCGCGCGCGAAGGGCAGCACCCGCAAGCCCGCTACGACCACCCGCCGGCAGCCCGCCGCACGACGCCCGGCCCGCAGCACCGCCACCCCTCGGCGCAAGGCGCCCGCCCGTTCGTCACGACCGGGCGTCCTGCACACGCTCGGCCGCGGGATCGGCACCGGCTGGACGATGATCGCCCGCGGGGTGGGTGCCACCACCCGCACGGTGGGCAGGGTGACGGAGGTCGAGCACGGCCACCGCCGCGACGGCATCGCCCTCGGGCTCATCGCCGCGAGCATCGTCGTCGCCGGCAGCGTCTGGTTCGCCGTCGGCGGCCCGCTCGGCGGCTGGATCGAGGCCGCGGTCCGTGCGGTCGTCGGCGGCGCGAGCGCGGTGCTGCCGCTGACCGGTCTCGTGATCGCGGTCGTCCTCATGCGCACCGAGCCACGGCCGGAGATCCGGCCCCGGCTCGTCCTGGGGTCGATGCTCGTCGCCCTTCCTGCGCTCGGCCTGTGGCACATCGCCTCGGGCATGCCCAGTGACGGTGCGGGCCGGGCGGGTGGCGCCGGCTTCCTCGGATACCTGGTGGGCGGGCCCCTCACCGACGGCCTGACGGTGTGGTTGTCGGTTCCGTTGCTGCTGATGGCAGCCGGGTTCGGCATCCTGCTGCTCACCGGCACGACGATCCGGGAACTGCCCGGCATGTTCCGCGAGTACTTCGGCCTGCACTACCGAGCCGACGACGAGTACGGCGCATACGACCCGGACCACGCCGACGACTACGACGCCGATCGGGACCCGACTCTGTTCGACGCCGACGGCTACCCGGTCGAGCGGCGGACCAGGGGCCGGCGGCGTACTCCCGTCGAGAACTACCCCACGGACGAATTCGACGGCGACGCCCGCACCGAGGTGCTGCCGGTGTGGGATCCGGAGCCGGCGCCCGCCGCGCCCCCGGCGCCGGAACCCGCACCGGAACCGGCACCCGAGCCGCCCCGCGCCCGCGCCCGGTCCAAAGCGGCCCCCGCGCCGGCCCCGCCGGTCGAGGAGTCCGCCGACGACGGCAAGCTCGAGCCGCTCGTTCCCGACCGGGTGGTGGAGGGCGACTACGCTCTGCCGTCGCTCGGGCTGCTGCTCGAGGGCGATCCGCCCAAGAAGCACAGTTCGGCGAACGACCAGATGATCGAGGCCATCACCGAGGTGCTCGAACAGTTCAAGATCGACGCCGCGGTCACGGGCTTCACCCGCGGCCCCACGGTCACCAGGTACGAGGTGGAACTCGGGCCGGGCGTGAAGGTCGAGAAGATCACCGCGCTCGCCCGCAACATCGCCTATGCCGTGGCCACCGACAACGTGCGCCTGCTCGCGCCGATCCCCGGCAAGTCCGCGGTGGGCATCGAGGTCCCGAACTCGGACCGCGAACTGGTGCGTCTCGCCGACGTGCTCGCCGCTCCGTCGACGCGCAAGGATCACCATCCGCTGGTGATCGGGCTCGGCAAGGACATCGAAGGCGACTTCGTCTGTGCGAACCTGGCCAAGATGCCGCATCTGCTCGTCGCCGGCTCCACCGGCTCCGGCAAGTCGAGTTTCGTCAACTCGATGCTGGTGTCGCTGCTCGTGCGTGCCACCCCGGACGAGGTCCGGATGATCCTCATCGACCCGAAGATGGTCGAGCTCACGCCGTACGAGGGCATCCCGCACCTGATCACGCCCATCATCACCCAGCCGAAGAAGGCGGCCGCCGCCCTCGCGTGGCTGGTGGAGGAGATGGAGCAGCGCTACCAGGACATGCAGGCCAACCGCGTCCGGCACATCGACGACTTCAACACCAAGGTCCGGTCCGGCGAGATCACCGCCCCGCTCGGCAGCGAGCGGGTCTACCGGCCGTACCCGTACATCCTCGCGATCGTCGACGAGCTCGCCGACCTGATGATGACGGCCCCCCGCGACGTCGAGGACGCCATCGTGCGGATCACGCAGAAGGCCCGCGCCGCCGGCATCCATCTGGTGCTCGCCACGCAGCGGCCCTCCGTCGACGTGGTGACCGGCCTGATCAAGACGAACGTGCCGTCGCGGCTCGCGTTCGCGACCTCGTCGCTGACGGACTCCCGCGTCATCCTCGACCAGCCCGGTGCCGAGAAGCTCATCGGCATGGGCGACGGCCTGTTCCTGCCGATGGGGGCCGGCAAGCCGATCCGGATGCAGGGCGCGTTCATCACCGACGAGGAGATCGCGGCCGTCGTCGACTTCGCCAAGAACCAGAAGGAACCGGAGTACACCGAGGGTGTCACCACGGCGAAGCCCGGCGAGAAGAAGGATGTCGACCCCGACATCGGTGACGACCTCGACGTGTTCCTGCAGGCGGTCGAGCTGGTGGTGTCGAGCCAGTTCGGGTCGACGTCGATGCTGCAGCGCAAGCTGCGGGTCGGGTTCGCGAAGGCGGGGCGCCTGATGGATCTGATGGAGACCCGCGGGGTCGTCGGCCCCAGCGAAGGCTCCAAGGCGCGGGAGGTCCTGGTCAAACCGGACGAACTCGACGGCCTGCTGCTCTCCATCCGGGGCGGCGGGGACGCGGACGCGCCGGCACCGGCGGAGTAGGAGCAGCACGGTTCGATGCCGCTTCCCCTGTGTGGTTGAATGGACGAAGTGGAGGGGAGTATCCCCTAACTCGCGGCAGTTCCGTCAACACGTGCGACACCGATGTCGTCCCGGGGCTGTCGACCTCGAACCTGCTCCCCGGAGCCGTGAATCGAGGTGGGAGAGACCTCCGGTGGTTCGCTGTGCCTACCGGAGGAATGCCTGCAGATGCATGTCACCCCGCTCGTCTGGATCGTCACCATCCTGGTGATCCTGGGACTGTTCGTCTTCGACTTCTACGCTCACGTCCGCAAACCGCACGCGCCCACGCTGCGCGAGTCCGGCTTCTGGTCGGCGGTGTTCATCGGCCTCGCCGTGGTGTTCGGCGTCGTGGTGTTCGCGATCTGGGGACCGACGTACGGCGGCGAGTACTTCGCCGGGTACGTCACCGAGAAGGCTCTCAGTGTCGACAACCTGTTCGTCTTCGTGATCATCATGTCGACCTTCGCGGTGCCACGTGAGTACCAGCAGAAGGTACTCACCATCGGCATCGTCCTGGCACTCGTGATGCGCGGGGCGTTCATCGCCGTCGGGGCGGCTGCCATCAATGCCTACAGCTGGGTGTTCTACCTCTTCGGCGCATTCCTCATCTACACCGCGATCAAGCTGATCCGCGAGCACGGTGAGGAGGTCGAGCACGAGAAGGAGCGGGAGAACCGGATCGTCTCCCTGGTCCGCAAGGTGTACCCGACCACCGACGAGTACCACGGCGACAAGCTGTTCACCCGGATCGACGGCAAGCGCTTCGCCACCCCGATGCTGCTCGCTCTGGCCGCCATCGGCTTCACCGACATCCTGTTCGCGCTCGACTCGATCCCCGCGATCTACGGACTCACCAGCGAGCCGTACCTGGTGTTCACCGCGAATGCATTCGCGCTGATGGGCCTGCGACAGCTGTTCTTCCTCATCGGCGGCCTGCTCGAACGGTTGGTCTACCTGTCCTACGGCCTGTCCGTGATCCTCGGGTTCATCGGTATCAAACTGGTGCTCCACGCGCTGCACGAGAACACGCTGTCGTTCGTCAACGGCGGTGAACACGTCGCGGTGCCGGAGATCTCGACGTGGTTGTCGCTGGGCGTGATCGTCGGTGTGCTCGTGGTGACGACCGTGGCCAGCCTGCTCAAGACGCGCAGCGAGAAGGCCGACCTCACCTGACCTCCCCGCCGGTGATGGGCGTCAGTCGTTGAAGACGCCCATCACCGGGAGCCACTCCGTGATCCGGACCGCGTCGACCAGGCCGTGACGAGCGAAGGGATCCTGCGCCATGACCTCGCGCACCGCCGGCTCGTCCGCAGCCTCGACGACGATCAGCGCGCCCGATCCGTCGGCCCACGGACCGGTCGCCCGCACTGTCCCGGCGTCGACGAGTTCGCCGAGCCAGCCCCGGTGGGCGGGCCGGTGCTCGTCGCGGCCGTCGGTGGTGGCTTCGGAGTAGGTGTACTCGACAGCGAACAGCGGCATGGATCCTCGCATTCGTGGTGGTGGGGCGGACGCGGCTCAGAGCGAGAGCAGCATCCGGGTGTTTCCCAGGGTGTTCGGTTTGACGTAGCTCAGGTCCAGGAACTCGGCCACACCGGTGTCGTAGGAACGGCACATCTCCGCGTACACCTCGGCGGTGACGGGAGTGCCGTCGATCTCCGTGAATCCGTGCCGGCCGAAGAACTCGACCTCGAAGGTGAGCACGAACAGCCGCTCCAACTCGAGTTCGCGGGCGACTTCGATCAGGTGGGCGACGACGAGGTGGCCGACTCCACGGCCCTTGACCCGCGGATCCACCGCGACGGTGCGGATCTCACCCAGGTCGGACCACAGCACGTGCAAGGCCCCGCAGCCGACGACGGTGCCCGCTGTCTCGGCCACCCAGAACTCCTGCACGGACTCGTACAGGGTGACGAGATTCTTCTCCAGGAGGATCTTGCCCGCATAGATGTCGACCAGTCGCTTGATCTCCGGAATGTCACCGGTTCGCGCACGTCGCACGACAATGCGGTCGTGGGTCTCCGGGTCCGTCGTCCGCGAATTCATAGTGGTGAACAGTAGCCGGTCGCTCTACCGATATTGTGTCCGTGTGCCGGTCGGATCCCCATGCTCACGTGTCGCCCCGGCGGACCCGGGTCCGCGTCGTCCCGCGGCGCCGTCCGCGGCGGGGAGGCCGGCGTGAGCGCGCCGCATCCCGAGGTGGCCGGGACCGGCGGGGCCGCGGCGGCCCCCGGGCCCCACGCGCCCGCGGCCGCGGAGCCGGTGCCGCTGTGGAACATCGCCAACATCCTCACCATGCTGCGGATCGCTCTGGTGCCGGTGTTCCTGCTGGCGTTGTTCGCCGGCGACGGCCACGATGCCGCGTGGCGCCTCACCGCCACGGCTGTGTTCGCCGTCGCGGCGATCACGGACCGGATCGACGGTCAGCTCGCGCGCAAGCACGGGCTCGTGACCGATTTCGGCAAGCTCGCCGATCCGATCGCCGACAAGGCGCTCATCGGCGCCGCCCTCGTGGGCCTGTCGCTGCTCGGTGACCTGTCGTGGTGGGTGACCGGCATCATCGCGGCCCGCGAACTCGGCGTCACCGCACTGCGCTTCTTCGTGTTGCGGCATGCGGTGATCCCCGCGAGCCGCGGCGGCAAGGCCAAGACCCTGTTCCAGTCCCTCGCGATCGTGCTGTACCTGCTGCCGCTGCCGGCGGCGGCCGCGCCGTTCGCTGTCGCGCTGATGGGGCTGGCGGTGATCCTCACGGTGGGTACCGGCATCGACTACGTGGTCCAGGCGGTGCGGCTGCGCGCCGGAGTGCACCGCGTCGAGCACCAGCACGAGGAGTGAGGCGGTGCCCGACCCCCTCGTTCCCGGCACCGCGGCCGCGGAACTGGTCGCGGCCCTGGCCGCACAGCGGCAGACGGTGGCCACGGCGGAATCCCTCACGGCCGGGCTGATTGCCGCGACGATCGCCGGGGTACCCGGTGCGAGCGTGGTGCTGCGCGGCGGACTGATCGTCTACGCCACCGACCTCAAGTCCACCCTGGCCGGGGTGGACGCGGGCCGGCTCGCGGTGGACGGGCCGGTCTCCGAGTCCACGGCCGCGGCGTTGGCCGAGGGCGCCGCGGAGCGCTGCGCAGCGACGTGGGGCGTGGGCGTCACCGGCGTGGCCGGGCCGGACCCGCAGGACGGGCATCCGCCGGGCACGCTGTACATCGGGATCGCCGGACCGGGAGGCACGGTGGTCACCCGGCCGTCGGTGTCCGGTGACCGGTGGGACATCCGGACCGGTGCCACCCGCGCCGCCGTGTCGGGCCTACTCACCCGCGTGCACGCTGCCGCGGGGATGTAGTGTCTTGACACCGCGGTACCGGTGGTAACCGGACCCGTGCGGAGCCGCGCCCGGCAGGGGTTTTCGTGCCCGGGCGGGGAGCCGGGAACCCGGCGACGTGCGTCGTGCGTTGACGGGATGAGCGACGACGGACGAAGGAGGATGGGATGGCGCTGTTGTTGCGTGAGGCAATCGGTGACAGCCTTCGGCGCACCCGCGTTTCGCAGAGCCGCACCCTGCGTGAGGTCTCCAGCAGCGCCCGGGTCAGCCTCGGCTACCTCTCCGAAATCGAACGCGGACGCAAGGAGGCGTCGAGCGAACTGCTCGCCGCGATCTGCGACGCCCTCGACGTGCCCTTGTCCGACGTGCTCTTCGACGTCAGCGAGTCGCTCGCCGATGCGGTTCCGGCCCGCGGCCGGACCCCGGTGGGTGCGGCGGGTCTCGGGGCCGAGCCGGCGCCCCGCGACGCGGAGGCCCTCGCCGCCGAGCACGCGGCACTCGTCGCGCAGGACACGCGGGTGGTGATCCCGCC
The DNA here is from genome assembly GCF_041414735.1 of Rhodococcus sp. GXMU-t2271. Taxonomy (NCBI): domain Bacteria; kingdom Bacillati; phylum Actinomycetota; class Actinomycetes; order Mycobacteriales; family Nocardiaceae; genus Rhodococcus; species Rhodococcus sp. GXMU-t2271. Next base: position 40,841 of record NZ_JAUIZP010000027.1, on the reverse strand, counting down.
GCCGGCAGCACGTGCGCTGGCTGCCGCATAACATGGAGGTCGGACCGCGCCGGCCTGGCCGGACGCGGCCGAAAGCGACACACTCCGGGTCACCACCGGGGGGTGGCTCGGGACACACGACGGCCGGGTCTGCGGGGATCCCAGGGCCGTCCGGAAACGGTGCGCGAGGGCCGTGCATCGGGTCGCGTTCGCCGCGGCGTACCAGATGGAGGCAGGATCACACCCATGGCTAATCCGTTCGTCAAGGGTTGGAAGTACCTGATGGCACTGTTCAACTCCAAGATCGATGAGAAGGCCGATCCGAAGGTCCAGATTCAGCAGGCGATCGAGGATGCGCAGCGTCAGCACCAGGCGCTGTCCCAGCAGGCCGCGTCCGTCATCGGCAACCAGCGTCAGCTGGAGATGAAGCTCAACCGTCAGCTGGACGAGGTCGAGAAGCTGAACGCAAGCGCGCGACAGGCCGTGCTCATGGCCGACCAGGCCAACGCCGCCGGAGACACCGAGAAGGCCATCCAGTACACGAACGCCGCGGAGGCCTTCGCGGCCCAGCTCGTCACCGCCGAGCAGTCCGTCGAAGACCTGAAGGTCCTGCACGACCAGTCTCTGCAGGCCGCGGCCCAGGCGAAGAAGGCCGTCGAGCAGAACGCGATGGCGCTGCAGCAGAAAGTGGCCGAGCGCACCAAGCTGCTCAGCCAGCTCGAGCAGGCCAAGATGCAGGAGCGCGTGAGCGAGTCCCTGCGCTCGATGGACTCGACGCTCGCCGCGCCGGGCACCACACCGAGCCTCGACGCGGTCCGCGAGAAGATCGAGCGCCGCTACGCCACCGCGCTCGGGTCGGCCGAACTCGCCCAGAACTCGGTGCACGGCCGGATGCTCGAGGTCCAGCAGGCCACCGTCCAGATGGCCGGCCACAGCCGTCTCGAGCAGATCCGGGCCTCCATGAAGGGCGAGGCGCTGCCCGGTGCCGCGGCGCCCGCGACCCCTGCGGTCAACCCGACCAAGGAACCGCCCTCGGCGGCGGGCAGCGCCGGCTCTCAGTAGCTCCGGCGACGAGGACCGACGGCAGAAACGCGACATCGTCATGAACATTCCCGCACGCGGCCGGACCGGCCAGTTCCCCGGTCCGGCCGCGGCCGCGCTCCGGGACATGACCGGCAACGTGGTCGAGGCGGCACGCCGCTGGAACGACCCCGCAGCCCGGTTGCGCCGCAAGAAGCGTCGCGCCCGCCGCCGGGCCCGCACGTTCGGCACCGCCTCCGGAATGGGTGGCGTCGGCACGGCGACCCTGGTGGCCGCGTCGGCTCCCGACTGGACCATCGTCGCCACCGGCGGCACGACCGCCGCGCTCGTCGTGCCCGCCGCACTCGCATTCCGTACCTTCCGGCGTCTCGACGCCGTGGCGCTGCCGCCGCCGGCGCCCGCCCGCCGGGCGCTGCCGCCGTCGGGTTCCGTGGCGCGGGCCCCGATGGCCCGGCTCGCCAGCGACGAACAGAGTCTTGCCCAGCTGCTGTCGGTGCTGGCCCGCTCCCGCACCGTCGCCGCCGACGACCTCGAGGAGATCGCGTCGGCCGCTCGGGATGCCTCCGCCGCCCTCGAAGCGGTCGCGGTCGACGTGGTCGCGCTCGAAGCCGCGGCCCGTGACAGCGCCGCCGCGCAAGCCCACCTCGGACCGGCCGTCGCGGCCGCCGGGAAGCGGCTCGACACGGGTGTCGACCAGTTCGAGGAACTCGTCGCCGCCGCCGCGCGGCTCGCGGCGGCCCCGGACGGAACCCGCTCGATGGAACTGCTCGACCGTCAACGCGCGGAGCTGATCTCGGCCTCGGATCGACTCGAGGGCTGGGCCCAGTCGTGGCGGGAGATCCAGCAGATCGAGGGCCGCTACCGGTACTGACGCCGCATCGGCGACTCAGTCGTCCAGCCCGCGGGCGACGAGGGCCTCGCCCATCGCCTCGGCAGTCAGCAACGCCCCCACCACGACGGGCACCGCCAGGGCCCGCAGCGAGAAGCCGAGGCCGCGGGCCTTGCGGGCCTCGGTGACCTGCGCGACGATCGCGCCGAGCATCGGGACGGCCCGGACGGTCATCACCAGTACCAGGCCCACCCGTTCCGCGTCGACGCCGACCCGGCGGAGCGGACGAAGTCCCGTCACGATCGCGTCGAGCATGTCGCTCACCCGGGTCGTCAGCGTGACGAGCGCGGCCAGGGCCACCGCGACCAGCAGCTGGCCGCACACCACCACCGCCCGCTCCCAGCCGGCGAGCAGCACCTGGAACGCCGCGATTACAACGAGCATCCACAGCAGCGGCCGGAGCTGGCGCAGTGCGGGACGGGGCGGGATCCGTGCCGTCAGGTAGAGCCCGAGCACGAGCGCCGCGGCAACCGGCACCTGCCACGGCTGCCGCATCCATACCGTGAGCGCCACGATGAGTGCGGCGGTGACGAGCAGCTTCGGCCCCGCCGGTGCCCGGTGCATCGGTGACGACGCACGGTGGTACAGCCCCAGGGTGCTCACGAGACCAGCCTGCGGTAGAAGTCGATCGCCGGGCCCGGCGCATCGTCGGCGACGACGCGGCCGCCGTCGACGACGAGCACCCGATCGAAGCCCGCCAGCAGGTCCAGATGGTGGGTGACCACGACCAGTTGCTGCTCGAGGGCGGCGAAGGTCCGGGCGATCAGCCGGGCGTTGCGCAGGTCCAGCAGTGTCGTCGGCTCGTCCGCCACCAGTACGCGCGGCTCGGTGACCATGATCGCCGCGAGGGCGAGGAGCTGCTTCTGCCCCCCGGAGAGCAGGTGACTCGGGTGGTCGTGGTGCCCGGCCAGCCCGAAGTCGGCGAGCACCCGCCGTACCCGTTCCGCGCGCTCGTCCTTGCCGAGTCCGCTGCGGCGCAGGGAGAACGCGACGTCCTCCGCGACGGTGGGCATCACGATCTGATGATCGGGATCGGTGAAGACGAATCCCACGCGCCGGCGCACCTCGCGGGCCTTGCGGGCGGTGTCGAGGCCGTCCACCGTCACCGTGCCGGAGGTCGGGACCACCAGTCCGTTGATCATCCGGGCCAGAGTGGACTTGCCGCTGCCGTTGGCACCGACGATCCCGACGCGGCGCTCGGTGAGGGTCACGTCGATGCCGTCGAGGACGGTGCGCTCCCCGTAGGCGTGCCCCACCTGCCGGAAGCGGATCTCGCTCATGCGGTCGTGCCCGGCGCGACGTCTACTGCGCGGGATCGACGGCCGGGCGCGCCGGTGCGCTCGGGCTCGACAGGGCGGGGTAGGCGCGGTGCACCTGCGCGGCGACGACCGCCGCCACGACGGCCTTGAGCAGGTCACCGGGCAGGAAGGTGGCGTTCGCGCTCAGGGCCGCCCACAGCGTGAGATCGGTGCGCGCGAGCATGCCGGCGATCCCGAACACGTAGAGCACGACGATGCCGCCGAGCACGTTGACGGCGATGCCCGGCAGCACCCGGTAGCGGGGCAGCATGCGCGCCGAGAGCCAGCCGATCACCGCGACGGCGGGCAGCCAGCCGAGCAGGAAGCCGACCGTGGGCCCGGCCAGCGCGGTGAGGGTGGTGCGTCCCCCCGCGAGCACCGGCAGCGCCAGGCCCAGCACGATCACCGTGGCCACCGACAGCACGCCCTTGCGGACGCCGAGCAGAGCGCCGGCAAGCATGACGCCCAGCGTCTGCAGCGTGATCGGCACGCCCGACGAGCCCACGGTGATCTGTCCGGGCAGACCCAGGGCGATGATCAGGGCGGCGAACACGGCGATCTGCGCCAGGTCGCGGGCGGGCGTGCTGCGGGTCGAGGACACGATTCTCAGCCTTCTGACGAGGGGACCGAACCTGTCGAGGGTATGCCGCCGCGGCGTGCTCCTTGTCACCACCCCGCTCCGGGCCGGGCCCCCAACGGTGCCGCCCCGGCCTCGGGGTAACCACCCATCTTTCCCTGATCTCTGCGTTGACCTGGTGTTTTTCGACGCGGGGAGTGTCAGGATCGACCTCGAACGGCAACGAGGCAAGGAGTAGGCGATGTTCTGGAAGATCGTGGGTGTGGTGGCGCTGGTGTGGATCGCTCTCGTGGTGATCGGGGCGCTTGCGGAGCACCTGTTCGGAATTCTCGTGGTGAGCGCGCTGATCTTCGGCGGCTACATGGTGTACAAGGCCGTGAGCGGCAGCAAGGACGATCACATCACCCGCGTGTGAGGTGACGCCGGCTCATCTGCGCAGCAACTGTGCGACCAGCCGGCGTCCCTGCCCGAGCGACACGTCGGGCAGATATGCATGCCCGACGGCGAGTCCGATGGTGGGCAGTGCTGCAGCGTCGGGGAAGACCATGTACATGGGCCGGTGCTGCGGCTGGAACTTCGCCTTGAAGGCGAGCAGGGACCGGAATCCGTAGACCGGCTCGAGGGTGCGGCCCAGCAGATCGAGCAGCGCGTCGAGTGCGCCGCGGTCGAATGCGTCGGCGGCCGGGTCGGTTCCGGCGAGTGGCGCGCCGGACAAGCTGAGGAACTCGAGACCCTCCTCCTGCGCGGACATCGCGGCGGAGGCGATGAGGAATTCCATTGCGGGACGGAATCCGTCCGAGCGGCGGCGCATGAAGTCCAGCGTCAGACCGACCAGGGCGCCGTCCCGGTAGACCGGCAGCCACGAGGTCACCGCGTGCACGCGGTCGTCCGCGTCGATCGCCAGGAGCAGCCGCACCTCGGGGTCGCGCAGTTCTTCGAGCCCACCGAGGGTGAAGCCCATCTCGGGGAGGCCCTTGTCGGCGACCCACTCCTCGGAGATCTCCACGATCTGTTCCGTCACCGCCAGCGGAGCTTCCGTGAACGTCGTCCACCGTGCCTGCACTCCGTCCTTGACGGCGCGGTTGAGCGCGGTGCGCACGTCCTGGAACTTCTTGCCCTTGAAGGCGAGGTCGGGCAGCGCCACGACCGTCTCCTCGGCTACCCGCAGGCAGCTCCAGCCGTGGTCCCGGGCGATCGCGGCGGTGCCCTCCCCGACGGAGTAGAAGCACGGGGTCCAGCCGTTGCCGAGACAGTACGTGGCGAACTCGTCGACCGCCCGCTCGAGGTCGGCCGGATCGCCCACGGGGTCACCGGTGGTCAGCGCGACACCCGAGTGCACCCGGTAGGCGACGGCGTGCCGGCCGTCGTCGGTGAACCAGTACCGGTTGCCGCTCCACGTGGTCATCCACGACAGGGACCCTCCCCCCGGGTGGTGCAGCAGCGCGCGGACGCGAAGCTCGTCGCGGGGATCGTGCCCGACGGCCGGGACCACGAAGCTGCGCAGCATCAGCAGGCAGAACGTGACCCACACGAGGACTCCGACCCACTCGAACAGCAGCGTGGCGGGCGACGTCAGCGGCAGCACGGGCGGTTCGAACAACTGCAGGTACACCGGCGGGACGAGCCGCCGCGGCGCGTCGCGCAGCAGCGTGCCCATGCCCGGATCGCGGTCGAAGTCGTCGGAGAGCAGAGTTCCCAGCGCCACGTAGGCCACGAGGGCGACGCCTGCGGCGGCCCCGGTGCCCAGCCACACGCGGGGATAGGTGCCGCGCGGTGCCCGCACGCCGAACAACCGCCGGGTCGCCAGCAGCAGCACGAGCACCGCGACGAGGGCGAGCAGCGGGGCGAGTTCCATGGAGACCGAGCTGCTGCGGCGCGCGCCGTACAGCAGCGAACGGGTCTCGTCCTGCTCGGTGATCTGCACGATCACGCTCACTGCGGCCACGGCGATCAGTGCGGCATGTCCCCACACCGACAGCAGCCAGGCCGCGCGGCGCCCGCGGCGCAGACCCTCCGCTCCGACCAGCAGCACCGCCGACGGCATGAGGTTCATCACCAGGGGCCCGATGCCCGACAGGCGCAGCGCCTGCTGCCCCTTGCGGCACTCGTCGCGCAGCGCCGGGTCCGCGCAGACGTCGACCAGCTCCCGTGCGGTGTAGGGGACCTGGTCGAACAGCTCGCGCAGCGCGGACAGCGGGCCGATGGCGTGGGGGGAGAACGCCGCGAGGACGGGCCCGAGGACGCTCGCCGCCACGACGAGCGCCACCAGGGTGCGGCGCTCCCGCACCGTGCCGCCGAGTGCCGGACCGCGGGCGGCCCGCCCGAACAGCACCGGACCGAGGAACAGCCCCGTCAGCGCCGCACAGAGGCGGGTGACGTCCTGCAGGTGGCCGGCGAACAGCGCGGTTGTGACGAGGAACGCCAGCAGCAGGGTGCGAATACGGCGACGCCACAGTGTGCCCATGGCCGCGGTGGCCGCGAGCAGGGTGCCCAGGATCCACGGCAGCGGGTCCTCGATCAGGTGACCGTGCAGTGCGAAGCCCCACGAGTTCGGCACGGAGGACGCGAGCAGCGCCACGACGAGCGCGAGCGCGGCCCCTGTGCCCTGCGAGACGACGGCGGCCACCGCGAACCTGCGGGCACCGATCCGGTTCTCGACGGGCACGGCCACCGCGAGGATCGCCGCAGTCGCGAGAATGTACTCGCCGAGACCGGAGGCGAACAGCCCGGAGGTCCACAGCACCCACACGCGGCCCTCGCCGATGCTGCCGGTGCCCAGCGAAATCTGGAGGGCCAGCTCGCGCGACGGGCCGTGCAGCACCGAACCGGTGACGAGTCCGGCCACCCAGATCACCGCGAGCAGGGTCAGGGACACCGGAGCCCGGCGCAGCACCCGGCCGGCACGCGCCGTCATCGAGCGACGAGGCCGAGTCGTCGGCTGAGCCACGGCAACTCCTTCTCCAGTCCGGCCGACCACACCGCGAAGCTGTGTGCGCCGGGCAGCTCCGTCAGGTGGACGTCCATTCCGGCGGCCGCGGCCGCTGTCGTCAGTTGCTCCAGTCCGGAACGATATTCGCGGTCGTCGAGACCGACGACGAAGGCACCCGCCGATCCGGGGTACCGGTTGCGGGTCAGCAACTCGGCCGGGTTGTTGCGTGCGAAGGCGGCCGCGTCGCCGCCGAACACCTCCCGGACGGTGCGGTCCCGGTCTCCGATGGTGGGTTCCGCCTGTCCCGACAGGTCGAGGAAGGTCGGGTAGACGTCGGGCCGGGTGGTCGCCAGCTGCAGGGCGCACGTCCCGCCGTAGGAGAAGCCGCCGATCGCCCATCCGGACGGATCGGGGTCGACCTGCAGCTGCCCGCGCACCCAGGCCGGCACGTCGACGGTCAGGTACGTCGCGACGTTGCCGAGATGCGAGTCGACGCACAGCGGGTTGTCGAACTGCCCGCCGGTTCCGTCGGCCAGCACGACGACGGGTGCGAGGCCGTCGTGCTCCGCCGCGTAGGCGTCCATGATCTGTGTCAACCGTCCGCCGACGAGCCAGTCCTCGGTGCCACCGGGCTGGCCGGCCAGCAGCACCAGTACGGGCAGCTCGGGTCGCGGGTCGGCGAAGTATGCCGGGGGGAGGTAGATTCGCGCGTCCCGCGCACGGAATCCGGAGACAGCCCCCGGTATCCGTGCGGTCGTCACGGCCCCGGTTTTCGGCAGGTCGCCGGGCGGTGTCCAGTTCTCCGACAGCGGTCGCCGGTCGATCGTCGCCGTCGCTGGGCCCAGGGCCTCGGCGAGCGGCACCGTGCGGTAGTTGCTCAGACCGAGGGCCGCACGCACCGTCGGATAGGCGTCGTACACCGCGTTGACCTGACCCGCGGCGGCCACCACCACCGCCACGACGGCCACGACGAGACCGGCTGCGGCCAGCGGTCGCCGGTCCCGGTGCCGGACGACCCACCGGCCGGCGCCGAGCGCGATCGCGAGGACCGCCAGGCCGGACCACACGTACACCGAGCGTGGCAGTCGGTCCGGAAACGGTCGCCACACCTGCTCGACGAGCACGGCCGCCGCGAGCACGAGCACGACCGCGGACGCGACGGCCACGGGAACCCACACGACGAGCCATCGGCGGCTCCGGCGTGCGAGGAGCGCGGTGAAACCGCCGAGGGTGAGGACGACGAACACCACGGCGGCGGCCGTCGTGGTCAATCGCACGTCGAGCGCTGCCTCGACGAGTCCGGACCACGACACGACCTCCAGTATGCGCGAGGCTCCCACCGGCGCACCGGGATCGGCGATAGTGGAGCAATGGAACCGGTACCCGAGGACTGGCAGCGTGCGCTCGTGATCGCCGCGCACCCGGACGACATCGAGTACGGTGCGGCGTCGGCGGTGGCGCGGTGGACCCGCCAGGGCAAGGACGTGCGGTACGTGCTGGCGACCAGCGGTGAGGCCGGCATCGCAGGTCTGCCACCGGCCGAGTGCGGGCCGCTGCGTGAGCAGGAGGAGCGGGCTTCGGCTCGCGTCGTCGGAGTCGAGGTGGTGGAGTTTCTCGGGCACCCCGACGGCCGCCTGGTGGCCGGACCGGAACTGCGTCGCGATCTTGCGGCGGCGATCCGGCGTCACCGTCCGGAGATGGTGGTGACCGGCCATTTCGGGCTCACGTGGTTTCCCGGTGTCCTCAACAGTGCCGATCACCGGGCCCTGGGACTGAGCGTGCTCGACGCGGTCGCCGACGCGGCGAACGAGTGGATCTTCCCGGAGCTGACCGAGCAGGGACTGCCGCCGTGGCCGGGAGTGCGGTGGGTCGCGGTGAGCACGACGTCACCTACTCACGCGGTGGACGTCACCGACACGGTCGAGGCCGGTGTCGCGTCCCTGGCCGAGCATCGCCGCTACCTCGAAGCACTCGCGCCCGACCCCGTGATCGACCAGGCCCGGGCGCAGGTGGAGTCGGCCACCGCGGCGCTGCCCGGCTTCGACCGGGCCGCCGGCTTCGAGCTCTACACGTTCGGGGGCTGAGCAGCGGGCACGAGGACGACTCCGGCGCCGGGTACGGCCTCCACGTCGACGGGCAGCGGGCCGAGCGGCTCGCCGTCCGCGTAGGCGGAGATGCCGGGACATTCGAGCCGGACTCGCCGGGTGCGGCGTACGGTCACCTCGTCCAGCTCGACATGGGTGCCGCGATAGACGGTCGGGAACAGGCGCAGCAGGCGGGTCCGGTTGGCCGAGGTCACGATCACGATGTCGAGGAGGCCGTCGTCGAGACGTGCGTCCGGGGCGATGCGCATGCCGCCCCCGTAGGTCGAGGTGTTGCCCACAGCCACCATCGTCGCCGCCACCTCGAGGTCGTCGTCGTCCAGCGTGATGCGGTACGGGAGCAAGCGCAGATGTGCCAGTTCCGCAACCATCGCGACGTTGTAGCGCAGCCGGCCGCGCGGCCGCCGCATCCGGTTGGCGCGGTCGGTGACCAGTGAGTCGAAGCCGCTGGCGAGCACGGTGCCGAACCAGTGGTCCGGCCGGCCGGCGGCCCGGACCCGGCCGAGATCGATCGTCCGCGTGGACCCGTCGGCGACCACGTCGGCCGCGGCCACCGGATCCGACGGCAGTTGCAGGACGCGGGCCAGATCGTTGCCGGTTCCGGCCGGGACGATGCCGAGCGGTATGCCGGTCTGCGCGAGTGCCTGCCAAGCGAGCCAGACGAGCCCGTCCCCGCCGACCGCGACGAGTGCCCCGGTACCGGCGGCCACGGTGTGCCGTACCAGTTCGAGCGAGTGATCCGGGGTGTCGCCGGCGATCTCGGTGACGTGCAGGCCCCGTTCGCGCAACCGGGCCGTGGCAGCCCTCGTCGCGCGCGCGGTACGCGGACCCGCGGCCGGATTCGTCAGGACGGTGACGGATTCGATCACGGCAGCAGCTTTCCAGGGTTGAGGATGCCGCGGGGGTCGATTGCGTCCTTGACCGCACGCAGCAGGCCGGTGCCGAGTGTGCCGATCTCCTCGGCCATCCAGGGCCGGTGGTCCCGGCCCACGGCGTGATGGTGGGTGACCGTGCCGCCGGCCGTCACGATCGCGTTCGTCGCGGCACGTTTGGCTGCCGACCACTGCGTGAGGGGATCGTCCGCCTGTGCGCACACGACGGTGAAGTACAGGGATGCTCCGGTGGGGTAGGTGTGCGAGATGTGACACAGCACCAGCGGCGGGGTGCCCTGGTCCTGCAGTGAAGCGGTGAGCGCGTCGGTCACCGCGGTCCGCAGCCGCGCCAGATTGCTCCAGGTGGTGGCGGTTTCGAGGGTCTCGGCGAGTGCCCCGGCCCGCAGCAGCGCGTCGCGCAGGTGCGGTGCGTCGAATCTGCCCTGCTCCCAGGTCCGGGCCGGTTCTTCACCGAGGTCGGTGCCGCCGGTGGCCGCGAGCAGCGCATCGATCTCGGCGGCGCGGGCCCGCACATGGTCGGCGGTGCCCTCGACGGTGGTCACGGCCAGGCAGCCGGTAGGGGCGGTCGAACCGATGTGTTCGTGCATCGCGAGGTTGACCGCGGTCTCGGACTCGTCCGACAGACGCAGCACGGTGGGGACGGCGCCGGTCTGCACCAGGGTGCGCAACGCGTCTGCACCCGTGGCGAAGTCCGGGAACGACCAGGCGCGACGGGCGACCGCGGCGGGGATCGGGTGGATGCGCACGCCGACCTCGGTGACGATGCCGAACAGTCCCTCGGAGCCGAGGAACAACTGCCGCAGGTCCGGCCCGGCGGCCGAGGCCGGGGCGCGGCCTGCCCGCACGGTACCGCTCGGCGTGGCGACGACGAGATGCTCGACCATGTCGTCGAATCGGCCGTAGCCCGCAGACGCCTGGCCGGAGGACCGGGTCACGGCGAATCCGCCGACGGTCGCGTGGCGGAAACTCTGCGGGAAGTGCCCGAGCGAGAAGCCGTGGGCGCCGAGCAGTTCCTCGGCCTGTGGTCCGGTCGCGCCGGCCTGCAGCGTCGCCAGACCGGAGACCGGATCGAGATCGGTGAGCGCGTTCATTCGTTGCAGGTCCACTGCGACGACGGTGTCGAATCCGCCGCGCACCGGGTCCAGTCCGCCGACGACGCTGGTGCCGCCGCCGAACGGAACGACGGCGATCGCCTCGACGGCGCAGTAGTCGAGTACGGCGAGTACCTCGTCGTGGCTGCCGGGGCGCACCACCGCGTCGGGGGCCTCCTGCGGACCGGGGTCCTGTCGTCGCAGCAGGTCGAGGGTGCTCTTGCCGCCGGCGTGGCGGAGCCGGGCCGCGTCGTCGTCGGCGACGTGCCCGGGACCGACGATGCGTTCGAGGCTGTGGCGGTGCCGGGTGTCCAGCCGGGAGGGGAGGAGCCGCACCGCGGTTTCGGGCAGGGACGGGGCCCGGCGGGTGTCCACGCCGAGGGCCTGTTGCAGCAGGGCGCGGACGCCTTCGCCGAGTTCCTTCCGGCGATCCGCCGTACCCCACGCGTCCCACTCCATCTCGGTGGCAGCGGACGGATGTCGGGGTGTGAAGCTCGCAGTCATGCGTTACAGTGTTACACACAATGTCTATCCGTAACGAAGAATTCCGGTCGTCGGGCGCGCCGGCGACGACCGTCGAGAATCAGATCCTCGACGCCACCCGCTCCTGCCTGCTCGACTTCGGGCTGCGGCGCACCACCCTCGCCGAGGTGGCGCGCCGCGCCGGTGTCAGCCGCCCCACGGTCTATCGCCGCTGGCCCGACACCCGTACCCTGGTCGCGGACCTGCTCACCCGGGAAATCCGCGCTGTCCTGCCGGATCTCGGCGGCGAGGAACCCGTCCGCCCGCGGATCGTGCGAGCCGTCGTGACGGCCGTCGACGAGATCGGCACGCACCCGCTGTTCGAGAAGATCCTGCGGTCGGATCCGGACCTGCTCATGACGTACATCGTGGACCGGCTCGGCACCAGCCAGCACGCGGTGCTCGAGGTGCTGACCGGTGCGCTCACCCGCGGTCAGCGTGACGGCACCGTCCGCGCCGGGGACGCCCGTACGCTCGCCGCGTTCGTACTGCTCACCGCCCAGTCGGTCGTACAGTCCGCCGGAATGATCGCCGAGGTGGTCGACCGGGAGGCGCTGCTGACCGAGCTGGCGCACGCCGTGGACACCTACCTGGCCCCTGCCGGAGAGGATCGACCGTGACCGGACCTGCCTCCAGCGCCCTCGACGCCGCCCGCAGACGGCGGGAACTCGACGACCTCGCCGCCCACCCCTCCGTCGACGTGCTCGTCGTCGGCGGTGGGGTCACCGGCACGGGCGCCGCCCTCGACGCGGCGGCACGCGGCCTGAGCGTCGTCCTCGTCGAACGGCACGATCTCGCCTTCGGCACGAGCCGGTGGAGCTCGAAGCTCGTCCACGGCGGACTGCGCTACCTCGCCACCGGGAACATCGGCATCGCCCGCGAGAGCGCCGTCGAGCGGGGCATCCTGATGACCCACACGGCGCCGCACCTGGTGCGGGCGATGCCGCAGCTGGTACCGCTGCTGCCGTCGGTGGGCCGCGGCGAGGCCGCACTCGTGCGCACCGGGTTCCTCGCCGGCGACGCCCTGCGCGTCTCCGCGCACACGTCGTCCGCGGTGCTGCCGCGCTCGCGTCGCATCGGCGCGGGACGCGTCGCCGACCTGGTGCCCGCCGTCCGGCGCGACGGGTTGCGCGGGGGACTGCTCGCCTACGACGGCCAGCTCGTCGACGACGCCCGGCTCGTCGTCGCTCTCGCCCGCACCGCCGCCTCGCACGGTGCCCGCATCCTCACCCGCGTCGACGCGCATTCGGTCACCGCCGGCGGTGCCGTCCTGCGTGACACGCTCACCGGCACCGAGATGCGGGTGACGGCCGCTGCCGTGATCAATGCGGCCGGCGTGTGGGCCGGACAGGTGGATCCTTCGATCCGGCTGCGACCCAGCCGCGGCACGCACCTCGTCCTCGACGCCGCCGTCCTCGGCAACCCGACCGCCGCGCTCACCGTGCCGATACCCGGCGCCACCAACCGATTCGTCTTCGCGCTGCCCGCGCAGTCGGGCCGGATCTACCTGGGTCTGACAGACGAGGCGGCGCCCGGCCCGCTGCCGGACGTCCCGCAGGCCACCGACAGCGAGATCGATTTCCTCCTCGACACCGCCAATACGGCCCTCGCCACGCCCCTGACCCGCAACGACGTCCTCGGGACCTTCGCGGGACTGCGGCCGCTGCTCGACTCGTCTGCACCGGGCACCGAGACCGGGGATGCCACCGCGGACCTGTCACGCCGGCACGCAGTCGTGCGGTCCGAATCCGGTCCGATCGGCATCGTCGGGGGCAAGCTCACCACCTACCGGCGGATGGCGCAGGACGCCGTCGACGCGGCCGTCGAGACGGCCGGGCTGCGTGCCGGGCCGTGCCGCACCACCCGGCTCGCCCTCGTCGGCGCGGCCCCGCCCGGCGTGCTGCGCACCGTCGCGGCCCCGCCGAACCTGGTGCGGCGCTACGGCACCGAAGCTGCGCTGCTCGCCGTGGGCCCGCACGCACTCGAACCGATCGCCCCCGGACTCGACGTCAGCCGTGCGGAACTCGAGTTCGCGGTCACCCACGAGGGCGCCCTCGATGTCGACGACCTCCTCGACCGCCGCACCCGGATCGGACTCGTACCCGGTGACCGGGCCCGAGCGCTCCCCGCCGCCGGTGACGTGCTGAGCGACGTACCGGACTGACCCCGGCGGCGACCGGTGTGACGCCCGCCGCACTCCCGCCGATCGGGAATCGTAGGTGTGCCCGCGCCCGTTGCCCCTGCCATGGACTTGTTCACACCCGTCACTCTCGGAGATCTCGAGCTCGCCAACCGGGTCGTCATGGCCCCGCTGACCCGGCTGCGGTCCGGACCGTCCGGTGTTCCCGGCGACCTGGTGGTCGAGCACTACCGGCAGCGGGCGAGCGTCGGGCTGATCATCACCGAAGGCACCTACCTGAACCACGAGTCGCAGGCCTTCGTCGGCCAGCCGGGAATCGTCACCGATGCGCAGGTGGCCGGGTGGCGACGGGTGGCCGAGGCGGTGCACGCCCGCGGCGGCCGCATCGTGATGCAGGTGATGCACGGCGGACGTGTGACCCACCCCGACGTGAACGGCGGCCGGCGGGTCGTCGCTCCGAGCGCGATCGCGATCGACGGCGTGGGGCACACCGAGAAGGGCAAGCAGCCGTATCCGGTACCGCACGCGCTGAGCGCCGACGAAGCGCGGGGGATCGTCGAGGAGTTCGTCGCCGCGGCGCGCCGGGCGATCGAGGCCGGGCTGGACGGCGTGGAGATCCACAGCGCCAACGGCTACCTGCTGCACGAATTCCTATCGCCCGCCGCCAATCAGCGCACGGACGAGTACGGCGGCTCTCCGGAGAACCGGGCTCGCTTCGTCGTCGAGGTGGTCACGGCGGTGGCGTCGGCCATCGGACCCGGCCGGGTCGGACTGCGGATCTCGCCCGAGCACAACATCCAGGATGCCTACGAGACCGATCGCGACGACGTCCTCGCCACCTACGGCGCCCTCCTCGACCGGCTGCGTCCACTGGGCCTGGCATACCTCTCCGTGCTGCACAAGGATCCGGCCGGCGAGCTGGTGCAGGAGCTGCGCCGGCGGTTCGGCGGCAAGCTGATCGGCAACAGCGGCTTCGGCTCGCCGACCACCCGGGACGAAGCGGTGGAGCTGATCGAGGCCGCCCATGCCGACGCCGTGGCCGTGGGCCGGGCGGTCCTCGCCAACCCGGACCTGGTCGAGCGCTGGGCGGGGGAGCACCCGGAGAACCAGCCGCAGCCGTCGCTGTTCTACTCGTCAGGCGCCGAGGGCTACACCGACTACCCCTTCCTGCACGCGGGCTGAACACCGCGGCTCTGCCCGGCTCCGGCAGCCGGGCAGAGCCGGCCGGGTGGCCGCGCGCCTCGTGGTCACCTGCCGCCGACCAGGTCTCCGGCGCCGGGGTGCGTGCGATCCTCCCGCGCCTCGGACGACGTCGACTCGCGCCTCGATCCGATTCGGAGCATTCGGCTGCGGGGCCTACGTCGGTGCGCGATAGTCTGAGGCGGCAGTCGGGCGGGCGCCCGCGACGGACTCGGGAGTGGACGACACCGTGGGAGAATTGCAGCCCGGTTCCGTGTTCGCCGGGTACCGCATCGAACGCCGCCTCGCGACCGGGGGCATGGGCAGCGTCTACCTCGCGCGGCATCCCAATCTGCCACGTTTCGTCGCACTGAAGCTGCTCGACCTGTCGGCGACCGCGAACCCCGGCAACCGCAGCCGGTTCCTCCGGGAGGCCGACCACGTGGCGCGGCTCGAGCATCCCAACATCGTCACCGTGTACGACCGCGGCAACGTCGGCGACCAGTTGTGGATTGCGATGCAGTACGTGGACGGCACCGATGCGGTGGGTGCGCTGCGAGAGGGTCCGATGCGTCCGGCGCGCGCCGTGCACATCGTGTCCGAGACCGCTCGGGCACTCGATCACGCGCACGCGCACGGTGTGCTGCACCGCGACGTCAAGCCCGCGAACATCCTGCTCGCCACGAGTAGTGGCAGTGAACCCGAGCGCGTCCTGCTCGCGGACTTCGGGATCGCCAAGGGTCTCGGCAGCACGGCGGTCACCGAGACCGGCATCCTCGTCGCCAGCCTGCAGTACGCCTCCCCGGAACAGATCGAGGGACGGCCGCCCGGCCCTCGCACCGACGTCTACGCCCTGGGCTGCACGCTCTATCAGCTGCTCACGACCCGGCCCCCCTTCCCGGGAACCGAGGCGGCGCATCTGGTTCACGCACATCTGCACTTGCCCCCGCCGCGTCCCACCGTGGCGCGGCCGGAGCTGCCACCCGCGCTCGACACCGTGATTGCCCGTGCGATGGCCAAGCGACCCGAGGACCGCTTCCACACGTGCGGCGCGCTGGCCGCCGCGGCGCGCGCCGCTCTCGACGAGCCGGTCACCGAGCCGACGCGGACGGTCGCCGCCGCATCGACCCCCGCCCCGCTGCATTCCGGGCCCACCGCCGCGTCCGAACCTCCGACGGCGCGTTCCCGGCGGCCGTTGTTCGTGCTGCTGGGCGTGGTGGCGGCTGTCGCGCTGGCCGGGGCACTGACCGGGATTCTGCTCGCCCGCGACGGCTCACCGGACGCAGACGTACGGGCCGGCGTCTCGGCCACCGGACAGGCCGCCACTCCCGGGCCGGCCACGCCTCCGTCCGCGTCCGCTCCCACCGCGGCCGAAGTCACCGACCTCACGATCCCCTCCCTCGCACCGACGACCACCGCCGTGCCGCAGAGCCGCCCGGACCGCATCCCCGTCGCGCAGGCAGGTATCCGGGGCTTCGACGACGACATCGGGCCGCGCTGCAACGCTGCCGACGAGGCCGTCGCGGTGGCGCGCACCTCGGAGTCGCGGGTCCTGGTATGCCGCAACGGGTTCGACGACCTGTACTACAAGGGTCTACGGCTCAGCGACGGCGCCGACATCGAGCTGGCCGATGCCGTCCCGGATGCCACCGGATTCACGGTCGTGTCGGGACCCGTGCGGTACACGTTCGACCGGAACGAACTGCTGATCATCGAGAACGGAACGGTCACCACCCGCGAACAGGTGCTCCAGTTCTGGTCGGCGTATCCCTGACGGTCGCCCGGGACGACGGGATCGGCACGAGCCGGGCGCCCCCCGCCGGTGACGCCCTCGGGCGCCGGGCCGACCCTCGCCGCTCGCAGAGTGCGAGATCCCGGTGTGGCAGTCTGAATCGATGCGAGTGGCAGTGGTTGCCGGGCCGGACGCCGGGCATGCGATCCCCGCGATAGCCCTGAGCCTGCGGCTGGCCGAGGCGGGCGACGACCCGGTCCTGTTCACCGGCGAGCGGTGGCTGGGCCTGGACCTCGACGGCGTGACCCTCGCGCCGCTCGCCGGCCTGGCGCCGCGTCCGGAGGACGACGACGCCGATGCCGGTGCCCGCATCCATGCCCGCGCCGCGCACATCGCGTCGGAGATGCTGCCCGGGCTCAGCGCCCTGCTGCCCGACCTCGTCGTCTCCGACGTCCTCACCGCCGGCGGCGGCATGGCCGCGGAACGTCTCGGCATCCCCTGGGTGGAGTTGTCGCCCCATCCGCTGTATCTGCCCTCGCGAGGGTTGCCGCCCGTCGGCAGCGGTCTCGCCCCCGGCACCGGCCTGCGCGGCCGGGCGCGGGACGCGGTGCTGCGGGCGGCGACCGCCCGCTCGATCCGGCAGGGGGAGCGCGAACGGGCGCAGGCCCGCGTCGGGATCGGTCTGGCCGCGCGGGACCCGGGGCCGGCAGCCCGGCTCGTCGCCACCCTGCCGGCCCTCGAGGTGCCGCGACCGGACTGGCCCGTGCAGGCGCACGTCGTGGGCCCGCTGCTGTGGGAACCCACCCGCGAGGTCCTGGAGCCGCCCTCCGGTGACGGACCTCTGGTGATGGTGGCGCCGTCCACCGCGGCCACCGGGGTGCCCGGCCTGCTCGACGCCGTGTGCACGGGTCTCGGCGGCTCCGGGATTCGGATCGTCGTCGCGATGCTCGAACCGCCCGAGCGGACCTGGCCGGACGGTGTCGTGGCGGGGCACGGCCGGCAGGATCTGCTGCTCGAGCAGGCCGACGTGGTGGTGTGCGGCGGCGGGCACGGGATGCTCGCCAAGGCGCTGGGTTCCGGGGTGCCCGCGGTGGTGGTGCCGGGCGGCGGCGACCAGTGGGAACTGGCCAATCGGGCCGCCCGGCAGGGCAGTGCGGTCGTCGTGCGGCCGCTCGACCCCGGCGCGCTGCGGGCGGCCGTGGACACCGTGCTGGCCGAGCCGCGCTTCGCCCGGGCGGCACGCCTGGCCGCCGCGACGGCAGCGCAGGTCGAGGACCCGGTGAAGGTCTGCCGCGGCGTCGTGCGGTCGGCGCGGTGACGCGTGGGTGTTTGTGAGGTGCGCGCGGTGACATGGGCGCGGGGCCGTGGGCGCTGCGCCGGGGCAGGTGCCGGAAGCGACTACCGTGGCACAGGTGCGATTGACCGAATTCCACGAGTGTGTCCGCAACGAGTTCGGGCAGATGCGTGGCGATGCCCTGCTCCGTGACCACGTACTGCTCTCCCTCGGCGGGTGTACCGCGGCCGAGGCCATCGAGGCCGGGCAGGAACCTCGCGAGGTGTGGCGGGCCCTGTGCGACGAATTCGACGTCCCGCCCGCGCGGCGGTGAACCGCACCGTTCCGTTCGAACAATTGTTCGCCTATGCTGGGGCGCGGGTGGTGGAGAAGTAGTCCACAGGCGTCCGATTCATCCACAGATCCGGCCGCTCGCCGGTCGGGACGGCGAACTTGTCGGTGCCGGACTCTAACGTCATCGGCAAGTAAGACGAGACTCGAAAAGGGGACCACGATGGCACCACAGGCACACGATCGCGACAAGGCGCTCGAACTGGCGCTCGCGCAGATCGACAAGAGCTTCGGCAAGGGCTCGGTGATGCGCCTGGGGGAGGAGTCCCGCCAGCCCATCGCCGTGATCCCGACCGGCTCGATCGCACTCGACGTCGCGCTCGGCATCGGTGGCCTCCCGCGCGGACGGGTCGTCGAGATCTACGGCCCGGAATCCTCGGGTAAGACGACGGTCGCGCTGCACGCGGTCGCCAACGCCCAGGCCGCCGGCGGCATCGCCGCCTTCATCGACGCCGAGCACGCTCTCGATCCGGAGTACGCCCGTAAGCTCGGCGTCGACACCGACGCCCTGCTCGTATCGCAGCCGGATACCGGTGAGCAGGCACTCGAGATCGCGGACATGCTGATCCGTTCCGGCGCACTCGACATCATCGTGGTCGACTCGGTGGCGGCGCTGGTGCCACGCGCCGAGATCGAGGGCGAGATGGGCGACAGCCACGTCGGCCTGCAGGCCCGGTTGATGAGCCAGGCGCTGCGCAAGATGACCGGCGCGCTCAACAACTCCGGCACCACCGCGATCTTCATCAACCAGCTGCGCGAGAAGATCGGCGTCATGTTCGGCTCGCCCGAAACGACCACCGGCGGTAAGGCTCTGAAGTTCTACGCCTCGGTGCGACTGGACGTGCGGCGCATCGAGACCCTCAAGGACGGCTCCGACGCGGTGGGCAACCGCACCCGCGTCAAGGTCGTCAAGAACAAGGTGTCGCCGCCCTTCAAGCAGGCCGAGTTCGACATCCTCTACGGCCAGGGCATCAGCAAGGAGGGCTCGCTCATCGACATGGGCGTCGAGCAGGGCTTCATCCGCAAGTCCGGCTCCTGGTACACCTACGAGGGCGACCAGCTCGGTCAGGGCAAGGAGAACGCCCGCAAGTTCCTGCTGGAGAACACCGACATCCGGGACGAGATCGAGAAGAAGATCAAGGAGAAGCTCGGTATCGGGGCGGACGTCACCGCCGAGCCCGCCGACGAGCCCGCCGACTTCTGAGTCGGGCATTGGACGGCGACTCCCGTCGCGGTGACCGGCGCGGCGGCGACCGGCCCGGTGGCGGAACGGAGGCACAGGCCAAAGACCTGTGCCTCCGTCTGCTGACCGACCGGGCTCGCAGCCGCGCCGAACTCGCCGCGAAACTCGAACAGAAGGGTTTCGCCGCGGACGTCGCCGAGCGGACCCTCGACCGGTTGACGGAGGTCGGTCTCGTCGACGACGCCGAGTTCGCCCAGCAGTGGGTGCGCTCGCGCCACCTGTACGCCGGGAAGGGCAAACGCGCCCTGGCCCTGGAACTGCGCCGCAAGGGAATCGGGCAGTTCGAGGCCGCGGAGGCGCTCGAGCAGATCGACGGCGACGACGAACGCGCCCGCGCCATCGAACTGGTGCGCAAGAAGCTGCGCACCCAACCTCCGCTGCCCACGGCGGGCGACCGGCGCGAGATCGCCGCGGAGCGGGACAGGGTAGTGCGACGGCTGGTCGGCATGCTCGCCCGCCGGGGGTACCCGCAGGGCCTGGCCTTCGAGGTGGTGCGCAACGAACTCGCCGGGCACGATCCCGGGCCCGGCGAGTTCGCCACCGACTGACGCGTTACCGGCGCTTGTCGTGCTCGCCGGTGATGTCCACCCCGGGCACGGTCATGCCGGAC
This sequence comes from Rhodococcus sp. GXMU-t2271, assembly GCF_041414735.1. Classification (NCBI taxonomy): domain Bacteria; kingdom Bacillati; phylum Actinomycetota; class Actinomycetes; order Mycobacteriales; family Nocardiaceae; genus Rhodococcus; species Rhodococcus sp. GXMU-t2271. Next base: position 20,992 of record NZ_JAUIZP010000027.1, on the reverse strand, counting down.
AGGACGTTGTCGGGCGCGTTCTCGTCGGCCTCCGGCATGGCGGCCCGGTTCTTGCGCCCGGTCCGCAGGCGACGCTCGAGCCGGGTCGCGAGGACCGTCAACGCGCCGTTGAGCACGATCATGATCGCGGCCACCACGAGCAGCGACGGCAGGTAGTTGCCGAAGAACGCGCCGAGCTGCTGACCGGACCGCACGACTTCGACGTAGCCGATGAGATAACCGAGTGCGGAGTCCTTCAGGGCCACCACCATCTGCGAGACGATCGCCGGCAGCATCGCGGTGACGGCCTGCGGTAGCAGGATCAGACGCATGATCTGGCTCTTGCGCATGCCCAGCGCCGCGGCGGCCTCGGTCTGCCCGCGGGGCAGGGACCGGATGCCGGCACGCACGATCTCGGCGATCACCGAGCCGTTGTAGAGGGTCAGACCGGTGACCACCGCAGCCAGTGCCAGATACTTCGACTGGAAGACCTGGTACTCGGCGAACAGCTGGTAGGCGAAGATCATCAGGATCAGCACCGGGATGGCCCGGAACAGTTCGACGACGAACCCGCACACCGCGCGCACGGGCCGGTGATCGGAGAGCCGGCCGATCCCCAGTGCGGCCCCGAGGATCAGGGCGAGCACGATCGATATCGCCGCGGCGACGAGGGTGCCGCGGATGCCGGGGATCAGGTACGTGGTCCACGAACTCGATTCGAGGAACGGGTCCCACTTCTCGCTGGTGAGCTGCCCCTTCTCGTCGAGAGCCCGGTAGACGAAGTAGCCGACGGCGACGAGCAGCACGGCCACCGCCGCCGAGGCGATGTGGTAGAGGGTTCGCGCCCGGGGACCGGGAGCGTCGTAGAGGACGGTTGCGCGGCCGGTGCTCACCGGGACACCTCGAATCGCGTGCTCAGCCAGCCGAACAGCAGGCCCGTGGGCAGGGTCAGGATCACGAAGCCGAGGGCGAAGATACCGCCGATGAGGAAGATCTGCGCCTCGTTCTCGATCATGGTCTTCATCAGCAGGGAGGCCTCCGAGACGCCGATGACGGACGCGATCGTCGAATTCTTGGTCAAGGCGATCAGCACGCTACCGAGAGGGGCGATCACCGCACGAAACGCCTGGGGCAACACGATCAGGCGCAGATTCTGGCCGAAGGTCAACCCGAGGGAACGGCCCGCCTCGGCCTGCCCCACGTTCACGGTATTGATGCCCGAGCGCAGCGACTCGCAGACGAACGCCGCGGTGTACACGCTCAATCCCAGCACGGCGAGCCGGAAATTGTTGTCCACCAGGAAGGTCGGCGACGACTGCGGCGCCAGGCTGATGCCGAGCGTCTGCGACAAACCGAAGAGACAGAAGATGATGATCAGCGTCAGGGGGGTGTTGCGGAAGATCCCCACGTACACGGTGCCGACCGCCCGCGCCACCGGCACGGGGGACACGCGCATCCCGGCGAGGATCGTTCCGAGGATCAGCGCGCCGATCGCCGAGAGCACCGTCAACTGCACGGTGGTCCAGAAGGCGTCGATCAACTCGTCGCCGTACTTGCTCAACAGATCCACAGGTCAACTCCACCGATGGGGGACTGGGATCCGGCCGGCCCGCGACGAGTCGTCGCACGGGCCGGCCGGACGGCATGGGACGGTCAGTAGCGGTCGACCTGCGGCGGCTCCGGCAACGGGTAGCCGGACGGACCGACCGTGGACTCGAGGGCCGCCTGCCAGGCACCGCTCGCGATCATCTCTTCGATCGCGTCGTTGAGCTGATTGCGGGACTCGGTGTCACCCTTGGCCAGGCCGATGCCGTAGCGCTCCTCCGTGAACGGCTCGCCCACGACCTTCAGCTGGCCCGGGTACTGAGCCGCGTAACCGGCGAGGATGATGTCGTCGGTGGTCACGGCGTCGACCGCGCCGTTGCGCAGCGCCTCCACGCAAGCGGAGTACGTGTCGAACTCCTGCAACTGCACATCCTGCGCGTAGGTGTCCTTGACGTTCTGTGCGGGCGTGGAACCGGCCACCGAGCACAGCCGCTTACCACCGCTGAGCGACTCCGGTCCGGTGATGTCGGTGTTGTCGGCCCGCACGAGCAGCGACTGGCCCGCGATGAAGTACGGCCCGGCGAAGTCGACCTTCTCCTTGCGCGCGTCGGTGATCGAGTAGGTGGCGACGATGTAGTCGACCTCACCGTTCTCGATGAGGGTCTCGCGCTGCGGCGACGGAGCCTCCTTGAACTCGATGTTCTCCGGCGCCACCCCCAGCTGCTGCCCGACGTACTTCGCGACCTCGACATCGAACCCGCTGAAGGTGCCGTCGGGGTTGCGCAACCCGAGTCCGGGCTGGTCGAACTTGATGCCGACGACGAGGGAGCCGCTCTCGGCGGACTGCGACACACTGCGCTGCTCGTCTCCGCCACACGCGGTGGCGAGCACAGCGACGGCTACAGCGCCGATGCCCAGGCGAACCGAGCGGGTGATTCTCATCGAGTACCTCCGTGTTGTGGGTGGTGCCGCCCCGGATCGGGTGCGGCGGCGACGCCGGGTCAGTGACTGAGGATCTTGCCGAGGAAATCCTGGGCGCGGGCGGACTTGGGTGCGGTGAAGAACGTGTCGGGATCGGTGTCCTCGACGATCTGCCCGTCCGCCATGAACAGCACGCGGTTGCCGGCCTTGCGGGCGAAACCCATCTCGTGGGTGACGACGAGCATCGTCATGCCCTCCCGGGCCAGCGACGTCATGACGTCGAGCACCTCCTGGACCATCTCGGGATCCAGCGCCGACGTCGGTTCGTCGAACAGCATGACCTTCGGGCTCATCGCCAGGGCCCGCGCGATCGCGACGCGCTGCTGCTGCCCGCCCGAGAGCTGGGCGGGATATTTCTCCGCCTGGTTGGCGATTCCGACACGGTCGAGAAGCTGCAGGGCCTGCTCCTTGGCATCGTTCTTGCCCTTGCGTCGCACCTTCACGGGGGCGAGCATGACGTTCTCGAGGATCGTCTTGTGCGCGAACAGGTTGAACGACTGGAACACCATGCCCACGTCGGCTCGCAGCGCCGCGAGCGCCTTGCCTTCCGCGGGAAGTACCTTCCCGTCCACCCGGATCTCGCCCGAGTCGATCGGCTCGAGCCGGTTGATGGTCCGGCACAGGGTGGACTTGCCCGACCCGGACGGCCCGACCACGATCACGACCTGCCCCGCAGGTACCTCCAGATTGATGTCCTGCAGCACGTGCAGGGCTCCGAAGTGCTTCTGCACCTCCGACATCGAGATCATCGGGGGTGCGCCGCCCGCCGAGCCGGAGGGCTTCTCGGATTCGACCGCCGCTGGTGTCATGGACAGAACCCTATGCTGCCCGTGCCGCCGTGCAGCAACTTTCGGAAGCCGAGTTCGGACTGCGTAATGGAAAATTTACGGTCGGCGCCGAAAGGCCGGAGCCGGTTCGCCCCGCGGCGACCGGCGATGGACTAAGTTGTTTCCCTTGGCGTTGTTTCCCTCGGCCCATTTCGGGCCCGGCCCGGCCCGTGAGCTAGGCTGAGACGTGTCATCGATCGACCGTGAACCCAGCGCCCCGGCCGCCCTCGACGCGACCGTCGAGGCCGGCGCCCGCACCTACGAGGTGCGCACCTATGGCTGCCAGATGAACGTGCACGACTCCGAGCGCCTGTCCGGCTTGCTCGAGGACTCCGGATTCGTCAAGGCCGGGCCGGGTGCGGCCGCCGACCTCGTGGTCTTCAACACCTGCGCGGTACGTGAGAATGCCGACAACAAGCTCTACGGCAACCTGAGCCATCTGCGGCCGGTCAAGGACGCCAATCCGAACATGCAGATCGCCGTCGGCGGGTGCCTCGCCCAGAAGGACCGCGAGGTCGTCGTGAAGAGGGCGCCGTGGGTCGACGTCGTGTTCGGCACGCACAACATCGGCAGTCTGCCGGCACTGCTCGACCGTGCCCGGCACAACCGCCGCGCCGAAGTGGAGATCCTCGAATCCCTCGAGGCGTTCCCCTCGACCCTGCCCGCCCGACGCGAGTCCAGCTACGCCGGGTGGGTGTCGATCTCCGTCGGCTGCAACAACACCTGCACCTTCTGCATCGTCCCGTCGCTGCGTGGCAAGGAGGTGGACCGCCGGCCCGGTGACATCCTCGCCGAGGTCCGTGCGCTCGTCGACGAAGGTGTGCTCGAGGTGACTCTGCTCGGGCAGAACGTCAACTCCTACGGCCGCTCGTTCGCGGACCCCGAACAGCCCCGTGACCGCGGCGCGTTCGCCGCGCTGCTGCGCGCGTGCGGCGACATCGAGGGCCTCGAACGGGTCCGGTTCACCTCCCCGCACCCCGCGGAGTTCACCGACGACGTCATCGAGGCGATGGCCGAGACCCCCAACGTGTGCCCGCAGCTGCACATGCCGCTGCAGTCGGGTTCGGACCGCGTCCTGCGCGCAATGCGACGGTCGTACCGCAAGGAGCGGTTCCTCGGGATCATCGAGAAGGTGCGTGCGGTGATGCCGCACGCGGCGATCACCACCGACATCATCGTCGGATTCCCCGGCGAGACCGAGGACGACTTCCAGGAAACCCTCGACGTCGTCGAGAAGGCCCGATTCACCAGCGCCTTCACGTTCCAGTACTCCAAGCGCCCCGGCACCCCCGCCGCGGAGATGGACGGCCAGCTGCCCAAGGCCGTGGTCCAGGAACGGTACGAACGGCTCATCGCTCTGCAGGAGCGGATCACCCTCGAGGGAAACCGCGCACTCGTGGGTACGGAGGTCGAACTGCTCGTCGCCGCCGGGGAAGGCCGCAAGGACGCCGAGACCGCCCGCATGAGCGGTCGCGCCCGTGACGGCCGGCTCGTACACTTCCGGCCCGCGGGGAACGTCGACCGTGCGGTCCGCCCCGGGGACATCGTCACCGTCGTCGTCAGCGACGCGGCTCCCCATCATCTCGTCGCGGACACCCCGATCCTGACCCACCGGCGCACCCGCGCGGGCGACCGGTTCGAGCAGGGCCGCACACCCAAGACACCGCCCATCGGTGTCGGGCTCGGCCTCCCGCAGATCGGTGCGCCCGAACCGCTGCCGGCCCCGACGGGATGCGGCGCATGACGGCGGGCGGCCCCGACGAGGGTAGAACCCCCGGCGACGGCGCCGGGAACGACGGAAGGGATCCGATGGACGAAGTCCGTGCCGACCTCGAAGCGGCCGAACGCAAGATCGCCGGTGAGATCGACCCGGGCGCCCGGGCGCTCGTCGTCGCGGTCGCGGTGCTCGTGCTGCTCGGCTCGTTCAGCCTGCCCCACGCCGGGGCAGCGAACGCGTGGGAGGTGCTGTCCTTCGCCCCCGATGCGACCGCCGAGTCCATCGCCCTGCCGTCCCGCATCTTCGTGTGGCTCGCCCTGGTCTTCGGCGCGATCTTCGCCATCCTGGCGCTCGTCACCCGCCGATGGGTGCTGGCGTGGCTGGCGCTGGCCGGCTCCGCGGTGTCGATCGTGTTCGGCATGCTCTCGATCTGGACGAGGCAGACCCTGCCCGTCGGCGACCAGGGAGCAGGACCGGGCATCGGGCTGATCCTGGGCTGGTTCGCCCTCATGGTGCTCACCTTCCACTGGGCGAAGGTGGTGTGGACGCGCACTTCGCTCCAGCTCGCCGCCGAGGCGGAACTGCGTGACGCGGCGGCCCGGCAGGAGAACAAGGGCCTGCTCGACGACTGACCGTCCCCCGGCATCCGACGGTGCCCCGGCTCGAACGAGCCGGGGCACCGTCGTGTCCGGGGTTCAGTCGTGTCCGGGGTTCACCGCTCCCCGACGGCGCCCTCCGCGGCGTCGGCCCATTCCCGCCACTGCTGCGCCTGCGCGAGCGCGCTCTCGGCGTCCTTCGGGCGGCCCGCCGCGGTGGCCTTGGCCGCCTGCTCCTCGAACTGGCGCACACGCTCCCGGAACTGGGCGGCCCGGGCCAGTGCCTCCGGGTCGGTACGCCGCCACTCGGACTCGGCGGCCTCGCGGACCCGCTTCTCGATCGCCCGCAGCCGGCCCTCGAGGTCGTGCATGCGTTCCCGCGGGACCTTGCCGATCTCCTCCCACCGGTCCTGCAGTTCGCGAAGCCGGGCCCGGGCGGCGTCGATGTCCGCCGACGGATCGATCGACGCCGCCGACTGCAGCAGCGCCTCCTTCGCCCGTGCGTTCTCCTCGAACTCGGCGTCCCGCTCCGAGGCGGCGGCGTTGCGGGCGGCGAAGAACACGTCCTGGGCGCCCTTGAACCGCTTCCACAGCTGATCGTCGGCCTCGCGCGGGGCGCGGCCGGCCGCCTTCCACTCCGACAGCAGTTCACGGAAGGCGGCCGCCGTCGCGCCCCAGTCCGTCGAGTCCTGCAGTTCCTCGGCCCGCGCCACGAGTTCCTCCTTGCGGGTCCGGGCCGCGGCACGCTCACGGTCCAGTTCGGCGAAGTGCGCGCCCCGCCGGCGGTTGAACGCCTCCCGGGCCTTCGAATAGCGCCGCCACAGGGCGTCGTCGACCTTGCGGTCCACGCCGCGGATCGTCTTCCACTCCTCGAGGATTTCGCGCAACCGGTCACCGGCGGCCTTCCACTGCGTCGACTCGGCGCCGATCTGCTCGGCCTCCGCCGCGAGCGCCTCCTTACGGGCGGTGGCCGCTGCCCGCTGATGCTCCTTCTCCTGCTTCGCGGCGACGGCCGCCTTCTCGGAGTCCGCCACGATCGCCGCAAGCCGTGCGGCGAGGGTGTCGAGGTCACCGATCACGGCGGCGGTGGGAAGGGACTCGGCGAGCGACTGGGCGGCCGCCCGGGTCTTCTTCGCATCGCCGGTGCCCGAGCTCAGACGCGACTCGAGGATCGCCACCTCGGTCGCAAGGTCGTCGTACCGGCGGCCGAAGTGAGCCAGACCTTCGGCGGCGTCGCCCGCCTGCCAGGACCCGATGCACCGCTCGCCCTCGGCGGTCTTCACCCACGCCGTGCCGTCCTCGTCGACGCGGCCCCACCGGCTCGGATCGCTGGCCGGAACGGTGGGCTGCGGGTGGGGATGAGCGGCCGGGTGTGGTTTGGGAGCGGAGGTCTCGGCGGCCGGCCGCTGCCGACCCGGTTTGGGGGCGCCCGGCTTCGGAGCGCGGGATTCCTGGGTTGCGTTCGGGTCGGTCATCGGTCCTCATCTCTGCCGCGCGGCACGGCTGCCTGGTCGCACTGGTTCGCTTGGTCGGGCCGCGGAGGTCGCTCCGAGACCACGCCCGCCCACTATTGAAACAGGTCGCACGCCTGCGAGGCGGCGGGTCGGGTCGACTACGGTGGCCCGTGTGTTGATCGCCGCGGCGTTCGTGCCGTCCCCACCCCTGCTCGTTCCCGAGCTGACCGGCTCCGCGGCCACCGAGACCGCCGACCTGCGCGCCGCCGCGCTTGCCGTCGGGGCGGAACTGCGTGCTGCCGCGCGGTGGGTCGTCGTCGGTGCGGGCACGGACGCGTCGGACGTTCCGGACACGGCCGTCGGAACGTTCCGTGGCTTCGGCGTCGACCTGGTCGTCGCGCTCGGGCCGGCGGCCACGGGGACCCCCGATCCGCAGCTGCCGTTGCCGGCGCTCATCGCGGGCTGGCTGCGCGACCGGACGGCGCCGGTCGTGCGCGCCACCACGCACGTCGTGCCGGCCGGGACGAGCCCGCAGGACTGCGCCCGGCTCGGGCGACAACTGCGCAGCACCCTGGATGCGGACCGCACCCCGACGGCGCTGCTCGTGGTGGCCGACGGCCCCGCCACGCTCACCGCGAAGGCCCCCGGCGCCTACCATCCGGAGGCGCAGAACCTGGACGAGGCGCTCGGCGTCGCCCTGGCGGTCGGCGACGTCGCCGCCCTCGCGACGCTCGACCCGGCACTGTGCGCCGAGACGGTCTGCGACGGCCGCGCGGCCTGGCAGGTGCTGGCCGCCGTGTTCGGTCCCGACGGACCGGCGTCGGCCGCCACGACCCACAGCAGCGCACCGTACGGGGTCGGATACCACGTGGGGATGTGGCGGCCGTGAGCGCCTACTCCACCCGCCCGGTCGCCGTCGTCGGCCCGACAGCCACCGGAAAGTCCGACCTGGGCCTGGATCTCGCCGAGGAACTCGGCGGGGAGATCGTCAACATCGACGCCATGCAGCAGTACCGCGGCATGGACATCGGCACCGCCAAGCTGGCCGTCGGCGAGCGCCGCGGCATCGCCCATCATCAGCTCGACGTCCTCGATGTCACCGAGACCGCCACGGTCGCCCGGTACCAACAGGCCGCGACCGCCGACGTCGAGGCGATCCGGGCGCGGGGCGCCGTGCCGATCATCGTCGGCGGCTCGATGATGTACGTCCAGGCGCTCCTGGACGAGTGGCAGTTCCCCGCCACGGATCCGCAGGTCCGGGCCAAGTGGGAGGCGCTGCTCGCCGACGAGGGGGTGGGCGCGGTGCACGACGCGCTGCGCCGGGCCGACCCGGTGGCCGCGGCGACGATTCTGCCCACCGACGGCCGCCGCATGGTTCGCGCACTCGAGGTGGTCGAGCTCACCGGGGCGCCGTTCGCGGCGTCGCAGCCGCAGATCGGCGAACCCCGGTGGGGGACGGTCGTGATCGGGGTGGACCGGGACACCGTGGCGCTCGACGACCGGATCGCGCGGCGCACGGACCGGATGTTCGAGCAGGGACTGGTCGACGAGGTCGCGGCCCTGTGCGAGCAGGGGCTGCGCGAGGGTGTCACGGCCCGCCGGGCGATCGGGTACGCGCAGGTGCTCGAGTACCTGGCCGGGGAGTGCGACCTCGCACACGCGCGGGAACGCACCTTCATCGGGACCCGGCGCTATGTGCGCCGGCAGCGCTCGTGGTTCCGCCGGGACCCGCGGGTGCACTGGATCGACGGCGCGGATCCCGGGCTGCGGGACGTGGCGCTTCGAGTTCTCGCCGGGGCGGACCGTCGATAAGGTGGCGGGCATGGACTTCAGCAAGGGCCACGGCACCGAGAACGATTTCGTGATCCTTCCCGATCCGGAGGTGCGGATCTCCCTCGAGCCGAAGCGGGTGGCGGCGTTGTGCGACCGTCGTCGCGGTCTCGGCGCCGACGGCGTCCTGCGCGTCGCGCGGGCGGGGGCGCTGGTCGACGCCGGGGTCCTGCCCGCGCTGCCGGAGGGGACGGCCGCGGACGACTGGTTCATGGACTATCGCAACGCCGACGGGTCGATCGCGGAGATGTGCGGCAACGGAGTGCGGGTGTTCGCCCACTTCGTCACGGCCGGCGGGTTGGAATCCCGCGACGCGTTCGTCGTCGGCAGTCGCGCCGGCGGCAAGCCGGTGCAGGTGCACAGCGCCGACGCGACGCACGGCGAGGTCACCGTCGACATGGGCGTGGTGCGCGAGCTGGGGGAGTCGACCGCCACCATCGAGGGCCGGGTGTACCGCGGTCTGGGCATCGACGTCGGGAACCCGCATCTGGCCTGCGTCGATCCGCACCTGACCGCGGCGACCCTGGCGGCCCTGGACCTGTCCGGTCCGGGTTTCGACCCCGGTTTCTTTCCCCAGGGCGTCAACATCGAGTTCCTCACGCCGATCGCCGCGGGCGCGGTGGACATGCGGGTGTACGAGCGGGGCGTGGGGGAGACCCGGTCCTGCGGCACCGGCACGGTCGCGGCCGCCGCAGCGGCGTTGCGCTTCGACGGTGCCGACTCCGGAACCGTCCGGGTGCACGTCCCCGGTGGGGCGGTGCAGGTGCGCATCGAGGACGGCCGGGCCGCGCTGCGCGGCCCCTCGGTGCTGGTCGCGTCGGGCACGATCGGTGACCACTGGTGGGACGGTCTGGGCTGACTGTCACTGCGACACCGCGACGTCGCCGGGTTTCGCCCTGCGCGGACACCCGGAAAGTCGCATGCGTCGGCGCGCCCGAAGTGGGACGATGGTCGTGTATGACGAACACACCACGAAACGAATCGGCCACCGACGACACGGACCGTGTCCCCGGCTGGGCCGCCGCCGACCCGTCGGTCGGCGAGATGCAACTCGAGGACCGCAGCGCCCTGCGCCGCGTCGCCGGGTTGTCCACCGAACTCGAGGACATCACCGAGGTCGAATACCGGCAGCTGCGCCTCGAGCGGGTCGTGCTCGTCGGGGTCTGGACCGGAGGCACCGCGGTCCAGGCCGAGGCGAGTCTCGCCGAGCTCGCCGCCCTGGCCGAGACCGCCGGTTCCCAGGTGCTCGAGGGCCTGATCCAGCGCCGGGACCGTCCCGACGCCGCGACCTACATCGGTTCCGGCAAGGCCGAGGAACTGCGCCAGGTGGTTCTGGCGACCGGCGCCGACACCGTCATCTGCGACGGCGAGCTCACCCCCGCGCAGCTGACCGCCCTGGAGAAGATCGTCAAGGTCAAGGTCATCGACCGCACCGCGCTGATCCTCGACATCTTCGCCCAGCATGCGACCTCCCGCGAGGGCAAGGCACAGGTGTCGCTCGCGCAGATGGAGTACATGCTGCCGCGGCTGCGCGGGTGGGGCGAATCGATGTCGCGGCAGGCCGGCGGCCGTGCCGGCAGCAACGGGGGCGTGGGTCTGCGTGGTCCCGGTGAGACGAAGATCGAGACGGACCGTCGCCGTATCCGCGAGCGGATGGCCAAGCTGCGCCGCGAGATCAAGGCGATGAAGTCCGTTCGGGACACCAAGCGCACCCGGCGGATGCGCAACCGCATTCCTTCGGTCGCGATCGTCGGCTACACCAATGCCGGCAAGTCGAGCCTGCTCAACAAGCTCACCGGTTCCGGTGTGCTGGTGCAGAACGCGTTGTTCGCGACGCTCGATCCGACCACCCGCCGGGCCGAACTCCCGGACGGGCGCGAGTACGTGCTCACCGACACCGTCGGGTTCGTGCGGCACCTGCCGACCCAGCTCGTCGAGGCGTTCCGTTCGACCCTCGAGGAGGTCACGGACGCGGACCTGCTGCTGCACGTCGTCGACGGGTCCGACCCGCTGCCGACCGACCAGATCAAGGCGGTGCGCGAGGTGATCACCGACGTGCTGCGCGAGTCCGACGCGCCGCCGCCGCCCGAGCTGATCGTGGTGAACAAGGTCGACGCCGCAGACCCGTTGACCATCACCGAACTACGTGCCCTGCTCCCCGACGCGGTATTCGTCTCGGCGCGCAGCGGTGCGGGACTCGACGACCTGCGCGAGCACCTCGCTGCGCTGCTCGAACACCCGGACGTCGAGGTGAAGGTGCTGCTGCCGTACACCCGGGGCGACCTGCTCGCGCGGATCCACTCGGACGGGCAGGTCCTGACCTCCGCGCACGAGGTGGACGGTACGCGCGTACACGCCCGCGTGCCGCTGGCCCTCGCGTCGGCCCTGGTCGAGTACGCCGCCTAGTGCGCGGCGCCCTCGTCGCTCTGGCGGTCGCGGCGGTGTCGGCGCCGGTCGCCACGGCACAGACCACGACGGCCCCGGCCGCCGAGGTCGACGGGGGTGTGCTGTGCACTCCCACCGACCCTGCCCTCGCGGAACTCTCGGGCCTGGCCGTCGCCGGGGGGCGGCTGTTCGCGGTGCCGGACGCCGGCGCCGACGAGGCCGTCTTCGAGCTGGGGGACGACTGCGCGGTGCTGCGGCGCATCCCGCCGGCCGTCGACCCGTACGACGTGGAGGACCTCGCCGCGGGTCCGGACGGCCGGCTCTGGCTCGGCGACATCGGCGACAATCGCGCCGCCCGCGAGACCGTCGCGTTGATCTCGGTCGACCCGGATACCGGCGCGGGGAGTCTGCACCGCCTCACCTACCCCGACGGTCCGCGCGATGCGGAGACGCTGCTCCTGCCCCGCGACGGGGTGCCGCTGATCGTCTCCAAGCCCCTGTTCGGCAGCGCCGGCATCTACCGGCCGGCCGGCGGATGGAGCGTGGACGAGCTGCCGGAGCCGGGGCCGGTCCCTCTCGAACGCATCGGGACCCTCACCCTCGGTCCCACGGACACCCCCGGCGGACCCGTCGGCGGGGCGTCCTCCACGCTGGTCACCGGTGGCGCGGTCGGTCCCGACGGCACCGTCGCCGCGGTGCGCACGTACACCGACGTCCACCTCTTCCACGCTCCCGACGGCGACGTCGTGGCGGCGCTCGCGGCGGGACCGTCCCTGCGGGTGCCGGTGCCCGGCGAACCCCAGGGCGAGGCGGTGGCCTTCACCGCGGCCGGGGATCTGCTGACCGGATCCGAATCCGCCGGGGGTGCCCTGCCGGCGGTGCGGGTGTGGCGTGATGTGGTGACCCTCTTCCGGCCCGCGGCCGCGCCGGAGCCGGCGCAGACCCCGCAGGGCGCGATGCCCGCGGCGATCGCCGCGGGCATCGTGGTGGTCGCCGCCGCTGCCGGCGGGCTGTGGCGACGGTCCTCGGGCCGGCGCCGGGGCTGAGGTCAGGCGTCGAGGTCCGCGGCCACCAGCTCGGCGATGCGGGCGAGCACGTCGGCGTCGTCGCTGGTGACGGTGACCTCGGTGCCCTGGGTGGCGCCGAGCGTCATGACGAGCAGCGCCGAGCCCGCGTCGACGGGTTCGCCGCCGTCCACGGCGAGGGTCACCGGGACGCCGGAGGCGACCACGGCTTCGGCGATGATCCCGGCCGGCCGCGCATGCAGGCCGATGGACGAGCCGACGGTGACGGTGGTGCTGGGCATGAGAACTCCTTCGGGGTAGGGACGGTCGTCGATCGGATCGGGCGACGTCGGATCAGGCGACGGCGGGCTGGGCCGCGGTGTCGCTGCTGCGCAGGTGGGCGGGTCGGTGCACCTCCTTGGCCAGGGTCACGCAGAGCGCACCCACGACGGTGCCGGCGGCGAGGGCGACCAGGAACCACAGCAGGTTGCCGATGGCGAAGAACACGAAGATGCCGCCGTGCGGGGCGCTGAGGGTTGTCCCGGTGGCCATCACGATCGCACCGGTGACGGCGCCGCCGGCCATCATGGACGGGATCACCCGAAGCGGGTCCGCCGCCGCGAACGGGATCGCTCCCTCGGAGATGAACGAGGCGCCGAGCAGCCAGGCGGCCTTGCCGTTCTCCCGCTCGGCGGTGCTGTAGATTCCCGGCCGCAGAGTCGACGACAGCGCCATCGCCAGCGGCGGCACCATACCGGCGGCCATCACGGCCGCCATGATCTGCAGCGAGGCGTTGTTCGAGACGTCGAGCCCGGCGACGGCGAAAGCGTAGGCGGCCTTGTTGACCGGGCCGCCGAGGTCGAAGCACATCATCAGGCCGAGGATCACGCCCAGGATGACGACCGAGGTCCCGGACAGGCCGTTGAGCCAGTTCGTCAGGCCCGAGGTGATCGCGGCGAGGGGCTTGCCGAGGACGAGGAACATCAGGGCGCCGACGGCGAGGGTCGCGAACAGCGGGATGATCACCACCGGCATCAGGCCGCGGGCCCACACCGGGACGGGGATGCGACCGACCCACAGCGCGGCGAAACCGGCGATGATGCCGCCGACGAGGCCGCCGATGAATCCGGCGCCGACGAACACGGCCACCGCACCGGCGGTGAAGCCGGGTGCCAGGCCGGGCCGGTCGGCGATGGCGAAGGCGATGTAGCCGGCCAGTGCGGGTACCAGGAACGAGAACGCGAGCGAGCCGAGCTGGAAGAGCACGGCGCCGAGGTAGGTGGGCAGGCCACCGGCCGGCAGGTCGGCGAGCGAGTTGTTCACCACGATGTCGGCGGCGGAGTCGGTGATCTCGTATCCGCCGAGTAGGAAGCCGAGGGCGATGAGCAGGCCGCCCGCGGCGACGAACGGAATCATGTAGCTCACGCCGGTCAGCAGGATCTGCCGCAGCCGGATCCCCCAGCCCACCTCGCCGGAGGAGGGTTCGGCGGCGGCGGCGGCAGCGGCGGCGGCCGCGTCGACGGTACTCGCGGATGGATCCTTCGCCGCGCGGACGGCCTCGGCGACCATCACGTCGGGCTCGTTGATGGCTCGTTTGACACCCGAGGCGATGACCGGTTTGCCCGCGAACCGTTCCCGGTTCTTCACACCGACGTCCGTGGCGAAGATGACGGCGTCGGCGCCGGCGATCACGGACGCCGGCAGCGGGGTGCTGCCGCTCGAGCCCTGGGTCTCGACCCGCACCGTGACCCCGGCACGCTCACCCGCGGCCTTGAGGGCATCGGCGGCCATGTAGGTGTGGGCGATTCCCGTCGGGCAGGCAGTGACAGCGACGATGGTGCGCTCGGCGGTCGCGGGGGCCGGCGTGGGTTCGGTGACGGGAACGGGCGGGGCAGGTTCGGCCGCCGCATCGGCAGCCGCAGTGGTGGTCGGCGCGGGCTTCGGCAGCACTCCTTCGACCAGCGCGATCACGTCCGCGGCAGTGGCGGCCTCGCGCAGCGACCCGACGAAGTCCGGCCGCACGAGCGCCCGGGCGAGCGACGAGAGCAGCTTCATGTGCTCGGCACCGCCCCCTTCCGGGGCGGCGATCAGGAACACGAGGTCCGCGGGTCCGTCGGGGGCGCCGAAGTCCACCTTGGGGGACAGCCGCGCGAAGCCGAGCGATGCGGTGACGACGGCGTCCGCGCGGCAGTGCGGGATGGCGATCCCACCCGGCAGGCCGGTGGCCGACTTGGCCTCCCGGTCCAGGGCGGCGGCCGTCAGTGCCGCCGCGTCGGTGGCGCGGCCGGCGTCGGCGAGCCGCGCGGCCAGCGCGGCGATGACCGACTCCTTGTCGGCGCCGAGGTCTGCGTCGAGTGCGATCAGGCCGTCGTCGATGATCGCGGGCCCGGAGGCGGGGCCGGAGGCGAGGTCTGGCATGGCGTGTCCTTACTGGTGGTGAGGGAGGGCCGGGGAGGGGGTGCCGAGGGGGCGGGGACGGATCGGGGTGACCTCGACGGCGCCGGTGTCGACGTCGTCGGGTCCGGGCAGCGTGGTGCCGGGGAGGGCCACGGCTGCCGAGCCGTATGCGACAGCGTGGCGGAGCCGCTCGGCGGGATCGAGTCCGGCCAGCTCCGCGACGAGGTAGCCGGCGAGGGAGGAGTCGCCGGCGCCGACGGTGCTGCGGGCGGTGACGGGGCCGGGTACGGCGTGCCAGGCACCGTCGGCGGTGACCAGGACCGCGCCGGCCGCACCGAGTGTGGCCAGTACCGCCCCCACGCCACGTTCGACGAGCCGGCGTCCCGCGGTGACGACGGGTCCGGTGTCACCGGCGGCCGCCGCGGATTCCAGGGTGGTGGCGTCCGCGCCGGTGAGTTGCGCGAGCTCGTCCGAGTTCGGCTTGAGCAGATCGGGTGCGGCATCCGGGAACCCGGCCGCGAGCGACAGCAGGGGAGCCTCGGAGGTGTCCACGGCGATTCGGCAGGCCGACCCGTCTACGGCGGCACGAACGGAGCGGACGAGGTCGGCGTACCAGTCGGCGGGCACGCCGGGCGGAAGGGATCCGGACATCACCAGCCAGTGAGCGGCGGCGGCGGTGTCGACGACGGTGTGGCGCAGCGACTCCAGGGTGCCGTCGGTGTACGCGGGCCCGGGTTCGTTGAGTTTGGTGGTGGTGCCGTCGGGCTCGGCGACGGTGATGTTGCTGCGGGCGGGACCCCCGGTCGGCACGGCGCGGTAGCCGATGCCGTGGTCGTCGAGTGCGGTGAGCAACGGGTCGCCGGTGTTTCCCGGCAGGACGGCCAGGACCGGTCGTCCGGCCGCGCGGAGCACCCGGGCGACGTTGACGCCCTTGCCGCCCGGGTCCACGCGGGTGGCGGCGGCGCGGTGCACGGCACCGCGGACGAGCGGGCCGGTCAGCGCGACCGTCCGGTCCAGGCTGGGGTTGGCGGTCAGCGTGACGATCATGCCGTCACCACCTCGATTCCGTTGTCGGTGAGCTCTTTGCAGTCGGTGTCGTCGATCTCGGTGTCGGTGACGAGCACGTCCACGGCGTCGACCGGGGCGAAGCTGATGAGGTGCTGTCGGCCGATCTTGGAGGAGTCGGCGAGGACCACGACCCGGTCGGCGCAGCGCACCATCGCACGTTTGACGGCGGCCTCGTCCGGGTCGGGAGTGGACAGGCCGTGGCCGACGCTGAACGCGTTCGTGCCGATGAAGGCGACGTCGACGTGCAGCGCGCGGAGGAACCGCAGCGCGTCCTCGCCGACCGTGGCCTGCGTGATCCCGCGGACCCGGCCGCCGAGCATGTGCAGATGCACCGATCCGAGGCCGGCGAGCCGTGCGGCGATGGGAACCGAGTTGGTGACCACCTCGAGGTCGACGTCGGCGGGCAGGGCCGCCACCAGGCGGCTGGTGGTGGTGCCGGCGTCGAACACCACGCTGCCACCGGCGGCGGGGAGGTACCGGGCTGCCGCGGCCGCGATCCGGTCCTTCTGGGCGGCGTGGGTGTGTTCGCGCTCGTTCAGCGCGGGTTCGGTGACGGTGAGTGCGGCGGTGGGGATTGCGCCGCCGTGCACGCGGCGCACATGTCCGAGCCGTTCGAGCAGGGCCAGATCCCGGCGGACGGTCTCGGTGGTGACGCGGAAACGGGTCGCGAGATCGGCGACGGACATCCGTCCCCGTCGGCCGATCAGCTCGGCGATCGCCTGCTGCCGTTCCTCCGCGTACACACCGGGCTCCTTGCTGCTGAATGTTGTTTCATGTTGTTTTACGCCCGTATGTGTTGACATGTCAATGGTTCGGAGTAATCTCGATCACAGAGTTACCCCGGACGCACATCCCGACACACCGGGCGGCGAGGAGGAGACATGGAGAAGGTGATCCCCGCAGCGGCGGCGATCTCGATCGTGCGGGGCACGCCGGTCGTGCCCGGGGTTGCCTACGGGCCGGTCGTACGCCCCGCGCCGCGGCCGCAGATTCCCACCACGTTCGAGCGCATCCCGGACACCGCGCGCGACGCCGAGGCCGAGCGCTTCCGGGTGGCTGCCGCCGCGGTCGCGGATCGGCTGCGCGGTCGCGCCGGCCGGGCCTCGGGCGCCGCCGCCGAGGTCCTGCTCGCCAACGCCCAGCTCGCCGAGGACCGCGGGTGGCTCGGCGCCGTCGCCGCGAAGATCCGCAACGGAGCCGGCGCGATCGAGGCCGCGGTCGGCGCCACCGATCAGTTCGCCGACATGTTCACCAAGCTCGGCGGGCTGATGGCCGAGCGCGTCACCGATCTTCTCGACATCCGCGACCGGGTGATCGCCGAACTCGCCGGCCATCCGGAACCGGGTCTCGACCTGCCCGACGAGCCGTCCATCCTGCTCGCGGAGGATCTCGCCCCCGCCGACACCGCGGGCCTCGATCCGACCCGGGTGATCGGACTCGCCACCACCCTCGGCGGGCCCACCAGCCACACCGCGATCATCGCCCGCCAGCTCGGTATCCCCTGCGTGGTCGCGGCGGCCGACCTCGACACCGTCCCCGCCGGCACCCGCGTCCTGCTCGACGGCGCTGCCGGTGAGCTCCGCCTCGACCCCGACCCCGACGAGGCGGCGGCCGCCGTCGCCGCGGACCGCAGCGAGCAGGCGCGCGTCGCGTCGTGGGCCGGTCCGGGCACCACCGAGGACGGGCATCGCGTCGAGATCCTCGCGAACGTCCAGGACGGTGCCGGTGCCCGCGCGGCCCGCGCGACCCCCGCAGAGGGGGTCGGGCTGTTCCGGACCGAGCTGTGCTTCCTGGACCGGGAAACCGAGCCGACCGTCGAGGAGCAGGCGGAGATCTACGCCGAGGTGTTCGGCGCCTTCGCCGGCCGCAAGGTCGTCCTGCGGACCCTCGACGCGGGCTCCGACAAACCGCTGCGCTTCGTCGACCATCCCGACGAGCACAACCCGGCACTCGGCCTGCGCGGTATCCGGATTGCGACCGCCACCGAAGGTCTGCTCGACCGGCAGCTCGACGCCGTCGCCGCCGCGGCCGAGCGCACGAGCACCGAGCCCTGGGTGATGGCACCGATGATCGCGACTGTCGCCGAGGCCGCGCACTTCGCCGCCGCCGTCCGTGCCCGCGACCTCGTGCCCGGGGTGATGGTGGAGGTGCCGGCCGCCGCGCTGCTCGCCGAACGCCTCCTCGAACACGTCGACTTCCTGTCGATCGGCACCAACGACCTCGCGCAGTACACGATGGCCGCGGACCGCATGTCGCCCCACCTCGCGTCCCTCACCGACCCGTGGCAACCGGCCGTGCTGGCCCTGGTCGCCCGCACCGCCGCCGCCGGACGCGCCGCCGGCAAGCGAGTCGGGGTGTGCGGGGAGGCGGCCGCAGACCCGTTGCTCGGCTGTGTCCTGGCCGGCATGGGCGTCACCTCGTTGTCGTGTGCCGCCGCGGCCGTCGCCGGTGTCGGGTCCCGCCTGGCCGCGGTGACCCTCGACCGCTGCCGCGAGGCCGCGGACGAGGTCCTTCGCGCCGTCGACCCCGGCGAGGCCCGCGACGCGGCGGCCCGCGTACTCGCCTGACGCACGTGATCGGCGCCGGGAGCCACCGACGCGACCGGACCGGGGACGCCTACCATTCCCCGTTGTGAAGGAACAACTGAGGACGCGGACGGCCGGATTCGGCTGGACCCTGCACGGCGACGGGCGTCGCGTTGCCGACGGCGAGGTCGTCGCCCCGGACGAACGGCTGTCCTGGCCCCGCACCGTGGGCATCGGCATGCAGCATGTCGTCGCCATGTTCGGCGCGACACTGCTCGTGCCGACGATCACCGGCTTCCCGGTCACCACGACGCTGCTCTTCTCCGGCATCGGCACTGCCCTGTTCCTGCTGATCACCCGCGGGCGGGTACCCAGCTACCTCGGCTCGTCGTTCGCGTTCATCGCACCGCTCACGGCCTCGGCCGGTGCGGGCCCCGCCGCCCAGCTCGGCGGCATCGTCGCCGTGGGCCTCGCTCTCGGGCTCGTCGGGCTCGTCGTCAAGGCGTCGGGATCCCGCGTCGTCGACGCACTGATGCCCCCGGTGGTGACCGGCGCGATCGTCGCGCTCATCGGCTTGAATCTCGCGCCGGTCGCGGTCGGGTCCTTCGAAGCGCAGCCGCTCGTCGCGGCGATCACGCTGACCGCCATCCTGCTGGTCACCGTGCTCGGCCCCGGCCTCCTCGGTCGCCTCGGCATTCTCGTCGGTGTCGTCATCGGCTGGGTGTTCGCCGCCGTCACCGGCGGACTCGCCGAGGAACGCGTCACAGCCCTCCGTGACGCCGCGTGGTTCGGCCTGCCCGAGCTGCGCGCCCCGGCGTTCGAGTTGTCCGTCGTACTGCTCGCCCTGCCTGTCGTGGTGGTGCTCGTCGCCGAGAACGTCGGCCACGTCAAGGCCGTGGCGGCCATGACCGGACGAAACCTCGACGACGTCGCCGGCGACGCCCTGCTCGCCGACGGCCTCGCCACGACCCTCGCCGGAATCGGGGGCGGGTCGGGCACCACCACCTACGCGGAGAACATCGGCGTGATGGCCGCGACGCGGGTGTACTCGACCGCGGCGTACTGGGTGGCCGCCGCAACCGCCGTGGTCCTCGCCTTCTCGCCGAAGTTCGGTGCCCTCGTCTTCACCGTCCCCGACGGGGTGCTCGGCGGCGCCACCCTGGTGCTGTACGGCCTGATCGGCATTCTCGGCGTGCGGATCTGGATGGAGGCCGATGTCGACTTCACCGATCCGGTCAACCTCACGGTGGCCGCCGCCGCGCTGGTGGCCGGGATCGGCGATCTCACCCTCACCGTGGGCTCCGTCGAGCTCGGCGGCATCGCGTGGGGCTCGATCGGCATCCTCGTCGCCTACCCGATCCTGCGCCGGGCGGCGGATCTGCGCCGTCCGGCGCCCGGCGCGTCCGGTCACAAATAACGCTCGTTCCTGTCAGCGTCAGACGGGCCTTCCGATGTCTACCGTGAGCGTGACGTACGTCATCGGATACAGGAGCGCACATGGAACGCACCCTCTTCGAGCCCGAGCACGAACTCTTCCGGGAGTCGTACCGGAAGTTCCTCGAGCAGGAGGTGGCTCCCTTCCACGAGCAGTGGGAGCAGGACAAGATCGTCGACCGTGAGGTCTGGAAGAAGGCCGGCGCGCAGGGCTTCCTGGGCATGGCGGTGCCGGAGGAGTACGGCGGCGGCGGTGTCGAGGACTTCCGCTACAACACGATCGTCACCGAGGAGACCACCCGCGGAGGATTCAGCGGCATCGGTTTCATGCTGCACAACGACGTCGTGGCCCCGTACCTGCTGAAGCTGGCGGACGAGGAGCAGAAGCGGCGCTGGCTGCCGGGATTCTGCTCCGGTGAGATCATCACTGCGATCGCGATGACCGAGCCCGGCACGGGCAGCGATCTGCAGGGCATCAAGACCCGCGCAGTGCGGGACGGCGATGAGTGGATCCTCAACGGTTCCAAGACCTTCATCACCAACGGCATCAACGCGGACCTGGTGATCGTCGTCGCCTGCACCGATCCGGAGAAGGGCGCGCAGGGTTTCTCGCTCCTCGTCGTCGAGCGCGGGATGGCGGGCTTCGAGCGGGGCCGCAACCTCGACAAGATCGGCCTCGCGGCGCAGGACACTGCCGAACTGCACTTCACCGACGTGCGGGTGCCTGCCGCCAACCTCCTCGGCGAGGAGGGCATGGGCTTCATCTACCTGATGCAGAACCTGCCCCAGGAACGTCTGTCGATCGCGGTGGTGGCGGCGGCGGCCATGGAAGCGGTGCTCGAGGACACGATGCAGTACTGCCGCGACCGCAAGGCATTCGGCAAGTCGATCGGCAGCTTCCAGAACACCCGGTTCGAGCTGGCCGAGCTGGCCACCGAGACCACCCTCGCGCGCGTCTTCGTGGACAAGTGCATCGAGCAGCTCAATGCCGGCACCCTGAGCGTGCAGGAGGCGGCGATGGCCAAGTACTGGACCACCGACAAGCAGGTCGAGTTGATCGACCGCTGCCTGCAGCTGCACGGCGGATACGGCTACATGCGTGAATACCCGGTCGCGAAGGCGTATCTCGACGCCCGCGTGCAGAAGATCTACGGCGGCACCAACGAGATCATGAAGGACATCATCGGCCGCGGTCTGAACCTCTGATCCCACCCGGGAACGAGCAGGGCGGCGCCGCGGATCGCGGCGCC